>JBIKZR010000050.1:0-9082 GCA_044354635.1 Crocinitomicaceae bacterium
CATGAGCTTAAAGGCAATTTGAGTATTAAATTGTCATAATCTCCTTGTCCTTTACTTCAACGAGTTCGTCTATTTTTTTAATAAATTGGTTGGTAATTGTTTGAATCTCATTTTCAGCGTCTTTCGCCATATCCTCAGATAATCCGTCATTTTTGAGATCCTTGATCATATCGATAGATTCTTTGCGATTATTTCGCACGGCTACTTTGGCAAATTCCGCTTCCGCCTTTGCTTTTTTAACCAAATCTTTTCTTCTTTCTTCTGTAAGCAAAGGAACGGAAATGATAAGTATTTCACCATTATTTTGTGGTGCAAATCCTAGATTTGAATTTATTATCCCTTTAGCTATTTCGTTTAGCATTGATTTCTCCCAAGGTTGCACTGTTATTGTGCGTGCATCCATCGTAGAAATATTTGCGACTTGCTGAATGGCAGTTGGTGTACCATAATAATCAACCATCACACCATTGAGCATAGCAGGAGTTGCTTTTCCTGCTCTAATTTTAAGTAATTCTGTATCCAAGTGAACTAAAGACTTTGTATTAGAAGCTTTAAATTCATCGTAAATCATTTGTAATTCCTCTGTCATGCGTAAAGATTTTGCACAAAAATACTAATTTCTAGTTACGAACGATTGTTCCAACTTGGTCACCGTCCAATAATTTCTTCAAATTTCCTGGCGTATCCATGTCGAAAACAATAATTGGGAGGTCGTTTTCCTTACAAAGTGTAAAAGCCGTCATGTCCATCACATTCAAACCATTAGCATAAACATCGTCGAAGGTAATTACATCGTATTTGGTTGCCGTTGGATCTTTTTCCGGATCTGCAGTATAGATTCCATCCACTCTAGTTCCTTTCAAAATAACTTCTGCGTTTATTTCGATTGCACGAAGTGAAGCTGCAGAATCAGTTGTAAAAAAAGGATTCCCAGTTCCTGCGCCAAAAATAACGACACGGCCTTTTTCTAAATGGCGCATTGCGCGTCTTCGCACATAAGGTTCAGCAATTTCCTTCATCTCGATTGCGGATTGCAACCGTGTTTTTATTCCGGCAGATTCCAGTGAAGATTGCAACGCCATTGAATTAATCATTGTTGCCAACATTCCCATATAATCACCATGTGTTCTATCCATCCCCCCTTCTTCCGCCTGTACTCCACGGAAAATATTTCCTCCGCCAATTACAATTGCAATTTCTACTCCCAAGTCGTGAATTTCTTTGATCTGAGTAGCATATACTGCCAATCGTTTGTTATCAATTCCGAATTGTTTATCTCCCATTAGGGATTCACCACTTAATTTTAGGAGAATGCGTTTGTATTTCATATTCATGGATTTTGGCAAACAAATATACAGAATTTGCTAACAAGAAAAAAAAATGTATACTATGTAAAAATTATTTATTTCATAAAAAAGGCTATCGAAATTCGATAGCCTTTATATATTTTTTTGTGTGCTTAACTTAAAGAAAAACGCTTAAAGTCTACAACCGTCAAGTCTTTTTCAGTTGAGCTCAAGAATTGTTCAACAGTTACTTTGTTATCTCTAACAAATTGCTGACTTAGCAAGGTGTTCTCCTGGAAAAATTTATTCAAACGACCCATTGCAATTTTTTCTGCCATATCTGCTGGCTTACCTTCTTGGATAGCCAAGTCCTTACCAACTTCAATTTCTCTTTCAATTGTTCGTGCGTCAACACCATTTTTGTCCAAAGCGATTGGATTCATTGCAGCAATTTGCATTGCAACTTGTTTCCCTGCATCTTCAGCAGCGTCCGAACCACTGTTCAAAGCAACTAAAGTTGCCAATTGGTTACCAGGGTGGTTGTATGCTACAACTTTACCAGCTTTCAATGTTTCGTATTTAGACAAATCTAATTTTTCACCTAAAACACCAATTTGTTCGATTAATTTTTCATCTACCGACAGTTTAGCATCGTATGGAAGAGCTTTCAAATCTTCAAGGGAAGCAGGCATATTTGCTAAAGCAATATCTACCAAAGATTGAACAAAGTTTCTGAAACCTTCATTTTTAGCAACGAAATCCGTTTCACAATTCAATGTTAAAATAACTCCTGCGCTTCCATCTTCTGATGCTTGTGCAAAAATTAATCCTTCTTTAGCTTCATTATCGCCACGTTTAGCAGCGATTTTTTGGCCTTTTTTACGTAATAAATCGATTGCTGTTTCGAAATCTCCGTTTGCTTCAACCAACGCGTTTTTGCAGTCCATCATGCCTGCACCTGTTTGTTGGCGTAATTTATTTACCTCTGCAGCTGTAATTGCCATGAGAAATAGTTTATTTAATTAATTATTTTTCTTCTGTTGTTGCTTCCTCATTCGGAGCTGTAGCTTCCTCAATTGGAGCTACTTCTTCCACTACTGGAGCTGAAGCTTCAACGATTGGAGCTGCTGCTTCAACGATTGGAGTTTCCTCAACCGCTGGTGCTGCGTCTTTTGCCGCTTTTGCTTCTTCCGTAGTTTCTTTAGAAACCTTGCGATCGTCTAAACCTTCTTTAATTGCACCGCAAATTGCGTCTAAAACAATTGTAATTGATTTAGTTGCATCATCGTTGGATGGAATTGGGAAGTCTACTAATTTAGGATTTGAATTCGTGTCTACCATTGCAAAAGTAGGGATATTCAATCTTTTAGCTTCACTCAAAGCGATGTGTTCTTTCAAGATGTCAACGATAAAGATTGCAGCTGGCTGACGCGTCATATCTGCGATTGAACCAAAGTTTTTCTCTAATTTCTCACGTTGACGTGTTTTAAACAAACGCTCTCTTTTGTTCAATGTTTCCCAAGTACCATCTGTTCTCATTTTGTCAATAGATGACATTTTACGAATAGATTTACGGGTTGTTTGGAAATTTGTTAACATACCACCTGACCAACGTTCCGTTACAAATGGCATATTGATTTCAGCAACTTTTTGAGAAACAATCTCTTTCGCTTGTTTTTTAGTTGCTACGAAAAGAACCTTTTTACCCGATTTTGCAATTTGCTTCATTGCCGCACATGCTTGGTCAAGATGTGCTATTGTCTTATTAAGGTCGATAATGTGGATACCTTTTTTCTCTTCAAAGATATACGGCGCCATTGCCGGGTTCCATTTTCTTTTCAAGTGACCAAAGTGAACACCTGCTTCTAATAATTTTTCAAAACTAACTTTTGACATTTTTATTTTTTTTAAATTGTTTACATTCCTTTAGTGCATCAACAAACAAAGGGTTCGAACAGTATCGAAGAGTACTTTGCAGTTTTGGGTACTAAACAACCGCTAAAATATGTTTTAACGTTTAGAGAATTGGAATTTCTTACGTGCTTTCGGCTGTCCTGGCTTCTTACGTTCCACCATTCTTGGATCGCGCGTCATCAATCCTTCTCCTTTTAATAATGTTTTGTTTTCTTCAGCAACTTCAACAAGCGCTCTAGAGATTCCCAATCGAATCGCTTCTGCTTGTCCGTTGATACCTCCACCAAAAACATTCACTTTCACATCAAATTGACCGATTGTGTTTGTAATTGTAAATGGTTGTTCAATTTTCGACTGAAGAACAGCAACTGGAAAAACTTCTTTGTAGTCTTTCTTATTTACAATCACTTTACCCGTACCTTTTGAAAGGTAAACTCGGGCAACGGATGTTTTTCTTCTTCCTAATGTGTTAACTATTTCCATGCTTTTTATTTGAATGTGTCAAGATTAAAAACTTCCGGTTTTTGAGCCTCTTGTTTGTGCTCTGTACCAACGTACACCTTCAAGTTTGTAAATAGTCTTCTTCCTAGCGTGTTTTTCGGCAACATACCTTTAACAGCTTTCTCAATCAAACGCTCAGGATGTTTTCTCAACATGTCTTGAGCAGAAGTAAACTTTTGTCCACCAGGATATCCGGTGTAACGCACATATTCTTTGTTGACAAGTTTCGCTCCTGAGAAAGAAATTTTCTCAGCGTTTATTACGATAACGTTGTCTCCGCAGTCAGCATGAGGGGTGAAATTCGTTTTGTGTTTACCACGAATGATTTTCGCCACCTTACTCGCTAAACGACCAACTGTTTGGCCTTCAGCATCCACAACAAGCCACTTTTTATTAGCAGTCTGCTTGTTACCGGAAACGGTTCTGTAACTTAATGTATCCACAATTTTACATTTATTAAAATAAGACAATATCCCTAAAATGGGGGTGCAAAGATATGATTTCTATCTTTATTAACAAACGAATTTTAAAAAAAAGATTTAAATCTATTCAAAGAGTTTAAATCGCTCCGTTTATTACTTAAAAATGGCGTGATTCAGGCACATTCTAAAGCGTGCTTTTTTACTTTTGTTTGAATGCTTGAATAGAATTTACGGTAAAATCACTTAGTACGAGTTTGCCACTCATTCCTGCTCTTTCGCTTAAAAGTTGATCCCAATTTTCTGTACCTTGCCAAAACACTTTTTTTAGCATCGCCATCGCTTCGGGGTTGGATTCAGAAAGTTTTTCTGCCAATCGATTTATTTCACCATCCAATGCTTCGACTGATTCAAAAACGGCATTATACAAACCTTTTTCCATTGCCCAATTTGCAGATCGCCATTCTGTTGCATTAATGGCAAGTTCGCTCATCGCAGACAATCCAATTTTTCTTTCTACTGCTGGACCAACAACAAATGGGCCTATTCCAACTGCTAATTCAGATAATTTTACGTCTGCAGATTTCGTTGCTAAACAATAATCTACGGACGAAGCAATTCCAACTCCGCCGCCAACTGCTTTACCGTGTACTCTGCCAATAATAAATTTTGGAGCTTTTCTGCAAGCATTGATGACTTTTGCGAAACCCGAAAAGAATTTTTGTCCAGTTTCCAGGTCTTGAATAGAAATTAATTCATCAAAACTCGCGCCTGCGCAAAACACCTTTTCACCAGCAGAGCGCAAAACGATAACTTTCACGGCATCATTTCCCCCCAATTCAGTTATTACGTCTGCCAATTTTTGAAGGATTTTCCCTGGTAGCGAATTGCTTAGGGGGTGACCGAATTCAATTGTAGCGATTCCTTTTGCGTCTATTTTGTGATCAACAAATCCTTGATCAATTGCATCTGACATAGTTTAATTTGGTTTACTTATCTTCGATTCTTCTTCTCGGACGCACTTCTTTACTGTCTTGACTTACATCCATTTTCTTAGTAAAACTTGGTGGTCTATTATTGAATTTAGCATCCTTATTGAAAGGCTTTTTTTCAAAGGGCTTTTTTTCTTCTACAGCAGCACGAATAGGTCTATTTCCTTTTGGAGATGCAATTTTCACATCCAACTTTCGATCATTTACTTCCATGCCATTCAAGGCGTTGATTGCATTGATTGCATGATCTGTCTCTTCCATTTCCACATAACCAAAACCTTTTGATCGACGTGTGTCTTTTTCGAATACAACGTGCGCATAGGTCACAGGTCCAAATGCAGAGAATGTTGTCTTTAAATCTTCTGAGGTAATATCCCAGTCAAGATTTGCAATAAATATATTTGTCATCTACCTAAATTTGTGGGGAAAACCCACTGTTTAATTTTAATTTTCTTACTTCTATTATTTCAATGTAAAACTATCTGTCCCAATCAATATTCCTTCGCAGTATATTTTTACTTTGTAATTTCCCTTTAAAGCTTCTTCTCCTTTTAAATCATAGAATATGGAAAGATCCACGCGTTGATTTTGATAATCAATTTCTTTTTTGTCTGAAAAAGCAATCGTGCCTAGATCTGTTGTGATAGTATTACTAGAACGTGACTGGAGTGTCTTCCCATCTGGATTGATAATTTGCATGTAGACAGATTTCTTTCCAGGTGCTGTAATTGGATTTTCAGAAATAGTGAAAGTAGAACGCATTTGAATAACCGTTCTAGCCCGATTAGTAGGCTCTGTGGTATTGTTCAACTTCATTTTTAGACCTTCAGAACTGAAGTTATAAGCTTGTAATCTAGAGCCTTTCTTAACTTGTTCAGTCTTCTCCTCTGCATCTTGTTTGTATTGATCTCTTTCAACCGCAGTTGAAGTTAGCTTGGTCGTTGTCTGATCTAAATCGGAAGTCAATTTCAAATTCAAAGTATTCAATGAATCAATCTGCATGACGTAGCTTTTCATGATACTTCGTAATGTTTCATTTTCTTTTCTTAATTGAAACAATTGAGACGCAGACATTTTTTTATTGGTATTAATCTCATTGATAAGCTTTTGAATCTTGTCTTTCTGAATATTAAGAGAATCTGCCTTGCTTTCATCCTTTTTTATTAAAGCATCGTAGGTCTTTAACATATTTTGAAAGTCTGTTTTCAAATCACTTGAAAGATTTCCAACATATCCTTCCATCATTTGATCCATTCCGGCCATATCTGATTTCAACAGCTTATTTTCATTGGAGCAATCATTTAATTGGCTGTTTTTACTTGACCACATCGTAGCCAATATAGCTAGCCCAACCAATAATACGAGGATTATCGCAATAAATGCACCATTACCTTTTTTTCCTGTTGTTTCGTTGCTTTCTGCCATGTACTTGTTTCTTTATATTTAACAAATGTAAAAATAGATTTGGAGTCTGAATAATGTATTCGTCTATTTAACAATTTTTATCCATGAACGTCCCTTTTTGTCCGTTCACCATTAATTCGTCTTTCTATTTTCGTTCTATTCTCATCTCGCAGTATTTCGGGAAGAAGTTCTTCTGGAAAATTCTGGTAAACTAGTGGTCTTGCGAAGCGTTTAATTGCGTCTGTTCCAACTGCCGTAAATCTACTATCGGTTGTTGCAGGATAAGGCCCTCCATGGTGCATCGACGAACAAACTTCAACTCCAGTAGGAACTTCATTAAAAATCAATCTTCCAACTTTTTGATGTAAAGTAGTAAATATGCTGTTGTATTTCTTACTATTTTCAACGGAACCCAAAATTGTTCCTGTAAGTTGCCCTTTTAAAACTGCGACTGAATCCTCCAATTCGTTTAAGTTCATGCAGATTACAACAAGTGTAAACGGACCAAACACTTCATCTTGCAAAATTGGATTGGATTTAAAAACCGTTGCATTTACCGTTAAAAGGGTTTGTCGGACAGCATTTACAGGAATTTCTCCCTTCTGCTCATTTAAAGAAATGAAAGGAACAGAACACGCTGCCTGTTTAGCACTTTCGAATCTTTCGACAATGGAAGTGTGTAGCATCGGAGCGGCTTTTCTTTTCAGAACTTTCGTTGCCAATGTTTCTAAAAAATTTGTTGTTTCGACAGATTCCAGCAGCAATAACAAACCAGGATTTGTGCAAAATTGGCCAACTCCAGAAGTAATGGAATCGGCGAGTAAATCACTCCAATTTTCGTTATTTTCGGAGAGCGTTTCGGGTAAAATCACCACAGGATTTACACTTCCCATTTCGGCAAATACAGGAATCGGTTCCATTCTGCTATTTGCCAAGTCAAACAGGGCTCTGCCACCAGAAATACTTCCCGTAAAACCAACCGCCTTTATCTTGGGGTGCAGCACAAGTTGTTTTCCCACTTCTAAACCTACTGCATTTAAATTCGAGAAAATACCTTTTGGCATTCCAGTTTTCAATGCGGCTGCAACTATTGCATTCGCAACCAATTCTCCTGTTCCAGCATGCAATGGATGCGATTTTACAATTACAGGACATCCTGCCGCAAATGCGGAAATGGTATCGCCGCCAGCAGTTGAATAAGCAAACGGAAAATTACTAGCGCCAAAAACGACAACCGGTCCGATACCAACCAACATTTTTCGTAAATCCGGTTTTTTCGGGTTTCGATGTAGATCACCCGCATCGATAGAAGGTTCTCTCCATGCATTATTTCGCACTAAATCAGCAAAAGAATGAAGTTGCTTTGACATACGCGTGCGCTCTGCAATAGCTCTTTCTATTTTTAATCCGGTTTCGGAAACAAAGCAATCCAATAATTCATCACCAACCATTAGAATTTGCCGAGAAATTTCTTCTAAAAAATTCGCTTTTTGCGCTGTTGAAATTGTTGGTAAAATTGAAAAGGCTTCCTGCGCGAAATCTACAGCCCTATTTACTTCCTCTGCAGTTGCTTCTACAAAAACAGTTGGATTATTTTTATTCTTAACAGGGTTGAATGTTTGAAATAGGCGAGATCCTTCTGCTGAAAACTCGCATCCAACACTACTTTTTCCGGTCACAAAAAATACAGCTAATTAAACTTAAACAATGGAAATGGTATACGTGTAGCACTCCATTATTTGATTGGCCAATAATTTTTTGCACGCCTCTTCCACTTTATGTTCAGCAATTCCCTGGGATTCAGCCTCAACAAACAATCGAACATGGCGACCAATTCTAACGCCATCTATTTCAGATAGCCCAATATTTTTCATGCTATTTGTGACCGCCTTTCCTTGTGGGTCTAAAAGAGCATCTAACGGCATTACATCAATCTCAGCTTTGAATTTCATTTTTTGTTTTTTTTGATAATTTGTTGTCAATTACAGATAAAATCAGGTGCAAAAATACAATTAAAGGAATGGACCAAACAAGCAGAACGGCAATTAATATTGCACTTGTTAACAAAAAGATAAATCGTATTTCATTGCCCCGCGATTTAAAGTGTTTAAATTTCAAGGAAAAAAGTGGCAATTCCGACACCAACAAAAGGCTCATTAAAACAATAATAGCACACAAGAAATAAGGATTAAACAGGTATCCGAAAATTCCCTCATCGTATTTCCAAACTTCAAATTCTGTCCATAGGATTAATGGGAAAAAAGTAAAAAACAAAGTGTTCAATGGCGTTGGTAAGCCTATAAACGCTTCTGATTGTCTTTCATCCAAGTTGAATTTTGCTAAACGAAACATCGACATAAAAGGGATAAACAATCCTACAAATGGTAAGTATTTTATGGATGCGTCCATAGAATTTGGAACGCCATAAAAAACTGCATTCATCCAATTTTGAAGTTGAAAATGCACATGAGAAGCAAAATATTTTGTGAAAAATGGACCGTCAATATAAATTGTGGTAACAATTACAACGAGCATCAATAAACCAGGTGCAACGCCAAAAGTTACC
>JBIKZR010000332.1:0-2975 GCA_044354635.1 Crocinitomicaceae bacterium
CTTGACCTTTTACCATTTCCTTTTTTTTCAAATATTTCCCCATTATTATCATACCACAATAATTTCCCTACTGTTGGAAAGTAAGGTTCAATACCAGTTTCATGCGATAAAAAAGAAACGGAATGGCCCATTTTTATCCAGTTATTAGCTAACTCTGATAGCACTCTAAAGCCACCACTGTTTCCAAAGCTGGTTAATGGTATTAATATTTTCATTTTGAATTTGAGGTAAAAATTAATTTTCTAAACATTAGCATTAATAAAAAAAAATAGCCAATATAATTTATTGCAAATGCAATGCTGGTTCCATTAAGCCCGAAATAACTTATACAAAAATAACTAATCAATACATAAGACAAACTAAACGTTATTTCTGTAATTATATATAACCTTATCATAGCTTTTGCTAACATTAAATAAGCAAGTATCCAAGCCGACATTTTAAAAAAATCGCCCACCAATTGATAAAGGAAAAGCTCCTCCATTTTAAAAAAATCTTTAGTATATAATGTCTGAATAATAAAAATTCTCATTAAATATATCGTGATGCATCCGAAAAGAACTGTGGGAATAATAATTTTAAATCCTTTCCATATTTCTAATTTCAATTCCGAATCTGTCTTAATTGAAGACAATTTAGGAAGATAGTATGTACTGAGGGATGTTGTAATTAGCATTAAATAACCATCGGATATCCTCATCATACCTTGCCAATATCCTGCAGAATAGATGCCCAGTTTTTCTATTAATATATTCCTCAGCAGAATTTGAGATACTGGAACTGTAAGAGCTGTTGTAATAGCCATTAAACTGTAATGACTTAGCTTTTTTGCAATAGCTTTGTCAAAAGTTTTATTGAAGAAACTCCATGAAAACCAATCGCTTTTAAGAATTAAGGAAACTGTTGCGAAAAAAACTATAGATTGTGATAAAACCAATGCATATAATGCGCCTTGAATTTTAAAAAAATAAACAAGAACAACAGTTGTTATTAATCCGACAAGAGTACCAACTGCATTTACAATTGTATAGTTCTTAATTTGCCCTTTTCCATTTAGTATAGAAATAAAGAGCGAATTCAAAGAATATAAAATAATAGTTAATCCTAAAACTCTAATTGGATTTGCATATTCTTGTTTTATGAATATCAAAAAAGAAAAATATGGAGCTAATGTAATTAATAATATGCCAACAATCCCCGAACAAAATAAAGAAATTTTAACACCTGTGCTAAACAGTAATTTCAGTTCTTGCTCATCTTCTTTAAACTCAGCAGTATATTTAACTATGCCGGTATTTATAGCTCCATTCGCAAATGTTAAGGTAATAGCAATAAAATTTGTAAAAGCGCCAACTAATGCAACTCCAACAGGTCCAGTAAAAATAGCTATCGTTTTACCAGCCACAAAGCCGGAAGCGATGCGAATAAAAGTTATAATTGCTGAAAAAAAAGTGGTTTTTATTAGTTTCAAAAAAACAAATCTAATATGCGTTTAAAATCTCAACAATTTTATCCACTTCTTCCTTTGACATCAAAGGGCTTAAAGGAAGACTTAAAACTGTAGAATGAATAAGTTCTGAAATTGGAAAACTTAGCGTATTTAACTCTAAATAAGCTTCTTGCTTGTGCGGTGGAATTGGATAATGAATTACAGTCTGCACATTATTATCTGATAAATATTGCTGTAAATCATATCTATCTTTAGTACGAATAACAAATAAATGCCAAACATGTTCTTGTTGATGAAATACAGTTGGAAGAATAATTTTAATGTTGTTAATTTCAGATAAATATCGATTTGCAATTTCTCTTCTCAAAGCTGTTTCATCGTCCAGCAACGGCAATTTAACGCTTAATAAAGCAGCTTGTAACTCATCTAATCTACTATTTATTCCTTTAAATTTATTTTGATATTTAATGTGAGATCCATAATTTAACAATGCTTTTATTGTAGCGGCAAGCTCATCATCATTTGTGGTTATAGCACCCGCATCACCCAATGCTCCTAAATTTTTACCTGGATAAAAGCTGAAACCAGCTGCATCACCAATATTTCCAGTGCGATTTCCATTTAACAAAGTCGCACCATGTGACTGAGCACAATCTTCAATTACTTTTAAATTATGCTTTGAAGCTATTGCTAAAATAGCATCCATTTCGCAAAGTTTTCCATAAAGATGAACTGGCAAAATAGCTACCGTTCTGGAGGTAATGTGTTTTTCAATTAATTTGGCATCTAAATTATATGTATCAATATCTGGCTCAACTAAGACAGGAAACAAATCATTTGCTGAAATTGCCAGAATGCTTGCGATATAAGTATTAGCTGGAACAATTATTTCATCTCCTTTTTTAAATACACCTAGTTCTTTATAAGCCCGAATTATTAATATAAGTGCGTCAAGCCCATTTGCAACGCCAATTGCGTGCTTCACACCACAATAAGATGCAAATTCATTTTCAAACTGCTTTAGTTCCGTTCCCATAATATACCAACCAGAATCCAGAACACGCTCAAAAGCTTTCAGTAGTTTTTCTTTATGATTTTGATTGATTTTATATAAATCTAAAAATTTTATCATTTTTTTTTTGGTTTGAAGCCCTCTAAATAATATTGTTCCTTTGTTTCTTTATCAACTAAATTTAAATCCAAAAGGCGATTATCATCAGTAATATAACCTTTCAATTCTGCCGGATTACCATACCAAACTGTGTAGGGATGAACCGACTTTGTTACCACACTTCCAGCACCAATTAACGAATTCTCTCCTATTTGAATTCCTGATATAATAGTTGAATTTGCGCCTATAGAACAGCCGTTGTTAAGTATTATTTTTTCGATTGGCTTTCCGTGCAATTTTGATCGAGGAACTAGATCATTTGTAAATGTAACATTAGGTCCAATAAAGACATTATCTTTTACAATTATGCCATCCCATAACTGCACACCTGATTTTACTGTTACGTTATTCCCT
>JBIKZR010000331.1:0-2975 GCA_044354635.1 Crocinitomicaceae bacterium
TTTTAAGTTACAATCTTAAAAAAGAAGGGCATCTTGTTTTTACCGCAGAAAATGGGGAAACTGGTTTAACGTTAATGAAAAAGGAACGCCCAGATTTAATCCTATTGGATGTGATGATGCCCGGAATGGATGGTGTGGAAGTTTGCGATTCCATAAGAAACACACCGGATTTCGAAAAAACACTTGTTTGTTTTCTTACTGCCAGAAATGAAGATTACAGTCAAATCGCAGGCTTAGATGCTGGAGCAGATGATTATGTCGCAAAGCCCGTTCGTCCAAAAGTTTTAATTAGCCGGATAAATGCATTGCTGCGCAGAAAAGGAATGCTATCGAAAGTAGCTGAGCCGAGTAAAAATTTAATAATCAACCGCGACAAATACATTGTTGAAAAGGACGGCATTGTTTTGCATCTTCCCCGAAAAGAATTTGAACTACTCGCTTTACTCGCTTCCCGTCCAGGGCATGTTTTTGAGCGGGATGTTATTTTAGAAAAAGTTTGGGGAACGGAAATCGTAGTTGGCGATAGAACAATCGATGTGCATATTCGAAAATTGAGAGAAAAAATTGGTGATGATGCAATTAAAACGGTTAAAGGAATTGGCTATAAATTCAATTAAAACATTATGTAAACAAGCGTTTTTTTTACATATTACTTGTGTTGTTTTTAATTTAATTTTCTATGTTCACAATGTTAAGGTAATATTAACTCAAATTAATAATCTAGTAACTATTATGTAATTCTAAAATTAATAAATCAATGTTCCTTTGTAGCGAAAAAAAACAAAGTAACAGATGAATTTTAAAATACCATTTCAAACTATAATTACACTCTTAATAACTTCATTTTCATTCGCTCAAGTAGGGACAATAAATGGAAATGTAACAGATAAAGGAAATGGATTGTCAATTCCTGGTGTAAAAATAATGATTGAAGGTCAAAACAAAGGTGCTTTTTCAGATCTTGATGGAAAGTACACGATTAAGGATATTCCAGCGGGAACTTATTCTTTGTCCTTTAAATATGACACGTATAACACGAAAATCATAACAGACATTCTTGTTAAAGCAAATGAAATCATCAATGTTTCTGTAGCCTTAGAATCTGTTGTTCAAGAAATAGGGCCAATAACAGTGAGCGTAACGGTTTCCAAAGAATCAACTACAAATCTTTTACAATTGCAGAGAAATAGTGCTGGCTTGGTGGATGGTATTTCTTCTGAAAGTATTAAAAAATCACCTGACCGTGCAGCTAGCGATGTTATGAAACGTGTTAGTGGTGCGAGTGTACAAGATAATAAATTCGTGATTATTAGAGGTTTAAATGACCGGTATAATACGGCAATGATAAATGGTTTACCCCTTCCATCCACTGAAGCAGATCGTAAAGCATTTTCATTTGACATTTTTCCATCAGCAATGTTGGATAATATGCTCATATTTAAAACTGCAAGCCCAGATTTACCTGGCGATTTTGCTGGTGGTGTAATTCAAATTAACACAAAAGATATCCCTGAAAAAGATTTTCTTTCAGTCAGTGTTGGGACAGGCTTGAATTCTCAATCCACCTTTAAAAAATACACAACCTATTCTGGAAGTAAGCAAGATTGGATTGGCTTTGGCACTAACGATCGATCCATTCTCTCGAGTTTACCGAATACTGAGCAATTTAAAGAATCATTAAAAAATCCTGCAACCCGTTTTGAAAGTAGTAAGTTATTCAAAAACGATTGGGGATTAGAAGATAAAAATGTTTCTCCGATGAACCAAAACTATCAAATTGCTTTTGCTAAGAATACAAAATTTAAAAAAAATGAATTAGGTTTTGTTGGAGGATTAAACTATAACTATAATCGCAGATATCTTGCTATAGAACGCCAAGATTTCAACAATGATTCCTCAAGAATATTTTCATATAATGACGACAATTACCGGGAAACAATATTATGGGGAGCAATGTTAAATTTCGCATATAAAATTGGAGACAATAATAAATTGACGTTCAAGAATATGTACAGTAATAATTCGGAAGATGTTGTTATTAATAGAACTGGCGAAAACATAGAGGCAGATCAAATAATAAAGGCTACAGCTATTCAGTATACAACAAACAAGATTCTAACATCGCAATTAACTGGAGACCATTTATTTAAGAAAAATAAAATTAAGATAAAATGGGGTTTGAACTATAGTAACACGCAAACTTCTGTGCCAAATCTGAGAAGAATGTTATATTACAAAAATAGAACTATACAAGGTACAAATTCTGATACTGTATATACGGCATACGTTCCACAAGGGGTTCCATCTCCCGATTTCGCAGGCCGCTTTTTCTCGGATTTAAGTGAGAACTTATATGCTTCTATGTTTGAAATCTCTTTGCCATATGAAATCTTCAAAGAAAAGAGCACTTTAAAAATGGGATACGCTGGATCTATCAAGAATCGTGAGTTTGAAGCGCGTGTATTCGGATATGCAATAAATAGCCCTTCTCAATTTAATTATGATTTACTATTCCTCCCACAAAATGAGATTTTTGCTGCAGAAAACATTACATCACAAGGTTTTAAATTAGGTGAAACAACAAATCCTTCAGATTCCTATTCTGCGAATTCCCAATTGCATGCTGGTTATATCATGACAGATCAAAAATTGGGGGCGAAATTTCGTGCAGTGTATGGATTAAGGGTGGAAGATTTTAACCAAGAATTGATAACAAAAAGTTTTGGAGGTCAAGATTTAAAAATTAATAACAAAACATTCAGTTATTTACCTTCTTTAAATTTGACCTATATCGCTACAAAGAAAATGAATCTACGTTTTGCAGCGTCCAAAACCGCAGCACGTCCAGATTTTAGAGAATTAGCACCTTTCTCATTTTATGATTTCAATATCTCATCTGCTGTTGTTGGGAATGACACATTAAAAACAACAGATATAACAAACTTAGATCTTCGTTTTGAGTTCTTCCCAGGATC
>JBIKZR010000333.1:0-2973 GCA_044354635.1 Crocinitomicaceae bacterium
CCAATGCTGTTCCAACTTGAACTGGAATATTTACGTCGACTAATGATCCAATTCCTAGTTGACCAAGGCCATTGTACCCCCAAGACCAAAGCGAATTATCGTTTTTTAAAGCAAGCGAATGAGCACCTCCGCAACTGCTTAATTTCCAATCAGTAGCCGTTCCAATTTGTTGCGGCGTTAGCGTATTAACGTTTGATTCATTACCAATTTGTCCATATTCATTGTAGCCCCAGCCCCAAAGTGTACCATTATCTTTTATGCAAAGTGAGTGACCTAAACCAGCTGAAATACGCTTCCAATCTGTATCTGTTCCTACTTGAATTGGACTATTTTCATTTACGGTAGAAGCGTTACCCAATTGGTTTACACTATTATTACCCCAAATCCATAGTGTACCATTCGATTTTAGTGCCAAAGCGTGAAAAGCACCGCATGCGATTTCTTTCCAATCTTGATCCGTACCTATTTGAACTGGCTCCGTTTGTTGCGTATTATTTCCGATACCCAACTGTCCATCACCATTAAAACCCCACGACCACAAAGTACTATCGGATCGCAATGCTAAATTAAATTCTGTTCCTGATTCTATTTTTAACCAAGTTAGTTGCGCATGAGCTAGGACAGGAAGAAAGACAATGGTAATAAGTATCAAACGTAAACGCATCATTCAAATTTTAAAAGTTTCTAGACTTGAATAAAAAAGTAAGTTTCACATCTGGTTAGAGAAGAGATTACATTAGCAGAGTTCCAAACAGAAAATAACCTTTTAATTTTTTTCAAAAGTTAAGATATCTGTCCCACCATTTCCGCCGCTGACATCTTCCAAACGGATTTTTGTGGATGTTTGTTCCAAAATATGCCAATCATCGTTCAACTCATCAAATGGCGAAGTAGTTCCAAAATTTAAAATTAACACTGGGTAAGTATCATCTGTTCCTTCTGAATAAGTTCCAGTGACAGACAAACTGTTTTTAGTTGCTGTGACCGTTCCGTTGCTAAAAACAAACGAATACCCTGTAAAATGGTACAATTCATCTACCATATCATCTTTGTATTCTGTAATTCTCCACGTTCCATCTTGCAAAGAATTCACCACTGCTTCAGATGAAGTATCGTCTTTTTTACATGAAGTTATACTGCTTGTAACAATTACAAAGAGAAGGGTAAGCATTATTATATTTTTCATATTCTTTAATTTGAAATATAGTAAGTTATATATTCCTTCAAAGTTAATCTATTTTGACCGAATCATCCACTTTTTAAATTCAAACCAGTAGTTTTTTCATCCAATGCTATTATGAAATAAACGTAATTACCCTGCAGAAAATCGGATTCAAAATTGAATGATCTGGTTTTGAAACCTCCAACATAAATAATCGGCAAAATCCTAAATTTTCACAAATGGTTTTTGGAAAACCTTAGCATCTTGTTGCAAACGAATGAAATAAACACCATGCTGAAGTTCTGACAGTTCCAATTGCACCGTAACAATTTTTTCCTCCGAAAGAACGGTTTTCGATTGAATCAATTTTCCTTGCATATCAAAAATAAAAATATCCGTTGAATTGGAAGTATTGGCAGAATTATCAAATGCAACCTGCAGAATTCCTTGCGTAGGATTCGGATAAATGTTCAGGATTTCGCCAATTGGTAATTCCAAGCATTCCGTATACGCTCTGCCAGGTGAACCGCCTTCACAACCAACAAACCAAGAACTTGCAGAATTAGGATCTGTGTATCCATTTTGGTATGCGTATTCCAAAGTGTAATCTTCATAAGATGGTTTATTCGCCCAACTATTCGTGCCTCCAAAAAGCACACTCGTTATTAATCGATTACTGGCATCGTATAAACGCAATGCATCCTCTGAATCAATTCCAAAAGCAAATGTTCCAATACGATTTTCAACCATTGGATGGCGGTTTTCGAAAAGTGCCAAGTCGTTATTCAAAACCAAGTAGCTACCCGCATTCAACGTTAACGCTGGAAAAGTGAAAAGATGGTCATTTTTTGCATCTTTAAAAGAATATCCTGTAATATCGATTGGAAGGTTTGAATTATTGCGCAATTCCACCCAATCTCCAGCATTCACAGAGCTTAGTTCGTTGTTGTAATTTATTTCTGTAAACTGCACCGATTCATAGCAAGGCGTGTATGCTTTTCCTGGTGAACCGCCGATACAACCACAAAACCAAACAGAAGAATCCAATGTAGAACTTTGAAATAATTTATTCTCCAAACTTCTTCCCCAACCATCCGCACACACTGGGAATGGTAATTCATCTCTGTATTCCATCTGAATTGCAACTTGGTTGTAAGGATTATATAATTTAATAGAATCCATTTTATTGCTCCATGGAAATCCGGTTGCACCAACAAAATTGGACACGCTTGGGTATTCCTGTTTAAATAAATTGGTATCCTGACAAACGACTAAGAATCCACCATTTGGAATGGTAACGCCATCTTCAAAGGAGTATTCATCCCAGAATTTTTTTGATTTTAGGCTCCAACCGGTTAAATCAATCGGGGAAATACCATAATTGTGCAGCTCAATCCAATTTCCGCCATCCACAGATGGGTCTGGATTGTACTGGATTTCTGAAACCGTCAGACTTAAATCTTGAGCTGAACCACTGAACAATGCAACAAAAGAATCATCGTTCGAAATGTTCAATTCAATGCTATTGGTGTCTAATTCTCCTGCTGGAATCGTACTATTTGCTTGCCAATTAGCGAAGGTAAAACCTGGATTTGCTACCGCTGTAATTTTCACTGGAACACCGTCAAAGTATACGCCTGTCCATGGTAATTCTTCTGGAATAATGGTGGAAATTTTAATGTAACCTGCATTTTCAGGCAAAACATTTAAATACACATCAACCGATTCTTCCAAACCAAACTCTGTAACTATTTGGCTGCGAACAACACTATTTCTATTTGAAAATTGATTCAATAAATCGTTTCGGATAT
>JBIKZR010000051.1:0-9049 GCA_044354635.1 Crocinitomicaceae bacterium
GCAGCAGATAATCTTGTATTCTTGCTTGTTGGTTCAAGTAATTCTCGCTTTCGTGCAGGCGTAACTAAAAAAGCAATTGTTGTTGCGGATCGCGATGTTTCCCTGATTTATTTTTCAGGATTACGCAAAATTTCTATTCAGCAGGACACTATTTATTTTGATTACATCAAAGATTTACAGTTAACGTTTCCATTGGCGTGTATTCCAAAAGAAAAAAGGGAAGAATTCTTTCAAGTGTTGGAAGCACAGGTGGATACAGATCGTGTATTTGTAACCAAAAACCGATAACCTTCGCCCAAAATCTGAATATTTTCAAGCGTTCTGAACATAATTTAGTATCGAACTGAGGTTAATAGGAAGAATTCTTAGGGAAAATAGTTCTAAAAACAGTTCTCTCAGTACTGGAGTTTACTTCAATTTTTGCAGAATGTTCATCCAACACATTTTTTACAATACTTAAGCCTAAACCAGTTCCATTACTTTTTAATTTGGTGCTAAATAGCTTGTTAAACATGAGTTTCATAGTTTCTTCCGATATCATTTCTCCATTGTTTTCAATCGAAATTTCTATTGTGTTTTCCGTTACTTTGCTATAAATCCAAATATCTCCTAAATCCTCAATTGCTTCAACAGCATTTTTAATCAAATTCGACCAAAGTTGAAATAATTTCACATCGTAGCCTTCGATATATAAGTTATCCATCAAATTAACGTGTAGGTTTATTTTGTTTTTTATCTGGTAATTAAAAATATCAATTACTGTAGATAAGTTCTTCTTCAAATCCACGGTTGAACGCTGTTGATTTGCATCTATTTTAATAAAATTCCTCAAATTTTTAACCACTTCTGTTGAACGTTCTGTAGAAATTAGAATAGTAGAAATAAACGTTTTTATTGTCTGAAGTTGTTGAATAACGGCTAGAAAGGACTCCGGGTTTCGAGCGGATAGAACTTTGTCTACAATCTCTTTATCAGTTGGATTTATTCTCGCCTGAACAAATAGTCCTGCAAGATTTTTTCGTGATAATTCCTCTATATCATATTCATTCGTTAGAAATTCTAGGAATTCCATTTGTTCTTTTTGTATTTGAATACCGCCAATAAACAACTCCATCTTTTTATGAGTTGCTCTTTCATAAGCGAAGTCCAACTCTTCTGGTGAACAATCTTTCAGAAGTTTCCCAAATAAATTCTGCAAAGTATATTGGATGCTTTCCACACCAATTTTAATTGCTCCTAGTGGCGTATTTAGATCGTGTGCAATACCTGAAGCAATTTCCCCAATTGTAGCAAGTTTATCTTGGTTGTAAAGAGTTTGATTTAGAAGGACGTTGCGCTCCGTTTGCTTTTCTACTTGGTGCATAAGTGTTTGGTTTATTTCTGCAATTTGTTTCGTTTTGGATTCAATTTCCAAAATAGAGTCTGCTTTATCATATAAATTAACCAATATTTGTCCAAACAATGTAAGCAAAGATATTTCTTCCTGGTTAAAATTTTTGAATTCCTTTACCGCATCAAAACCAATAAAACCAATACAAGCACCCCTCAGAATCATTGGTACTGAAACTAAACTTTTTATATCCTGATCTTCCAAAGTATCCTTCAGGTTACCCTCTGGTAAATTTGCAATATTTGCAATGAATATGGTTTCGCCCTTCAAATGCATTTCAAGCCATTCTCCCATTTCAGAGAACGGATAATTTTGTAAGTTTTGTATTTGTGGAGAAATCCCTTCCGCACAATATTCATAGGTATTTGTGCAAGTTTCAATGGCGTGGTTATATTTAAAAATATAAGCTCTGTCTGCCTGAACAAATGTTGCAAGTTTTTTCAAGGAAGCATCCAAATTGACTTCCATTTTTTCAAGATTCAAATTGATATATTCCGTTGCAATTGTCATCAAGATATTCCGCAACTCCAAATTTTTCTTCAAGCTTAGCGTAGATTCTATATTTGCATGCGATTCAATTACTAGCGCTATTAAATTGGATAATGAAATTGTAAAAGTGGTATCCTCCTCCTGCCATTCATTTTTCGAGGGATTATCCGCGACATAAAATAAACCGTGAATAGTATCGCTGACATGTATCGGATTAATTAATATTGATCCAATACCATTGATCCTTTTATGAAATTTAATAAATTCTTTCTGTCTTTTGGTTTCAGCTGAACCATCCAATATTAAATATTTTTTTTTAATCAAAATATCATCGAAGACATCTGCGAACTCCTTATTTAGTAAGAAATCAAGTTCGCTAAATTCATCCATATCAAATTTATAGTGTATACTTTTATTGCTTTTCGCTCCTTTTTTATTAAATAAGTAGACACCCAAAACTTTACCTTTTATTGTTTCAGAAGCATTTTTTATATAAATCTTTAGAAGGGACTCTATATCTGTTTCAATTGGCAGCAATGCCAAGTCAAAAAGTGTTTGCTGTTGGCGTATTAATGTTTTATTTTTTTTCTGTTCACGGAATTCATTTTCTTTTTTTGCAGTGATATCATGCGTGATGGAAAGAAAATAACCCACTTCATTCCTATTATTCTTGATTGGGTAAATCATTGTATCAACCCAATAGATAGCACCTGTTTTTGCCTTGTTTTTAATTTCGCCTTTCCAAATTTCACCAGAATTAATTGTGTGCCACATTTCATCCCAAAATTCTTTTGTATGATACCCAGAGTTTAGAAGCGACAATTTTTTTCCAATTAGTTCCTTTTTTAGATATTTTGTTGTTTTGCAAAACTTAGAGTTCACACTCAAGATTGTTCCTCTTTTATCCGCAGTAATTACCATCGAACTACTATTCATCGCATTTGTAATGTCTCGAATATGTGTATTTTTAGCATGTAAAACAATTTCTGCTTTTTTCTTTTCACGAATATCCCGCGCGATAGAGATTAAGAATGAATTCCCATCAAATTCCTCATAAGCCACATTTAATTCGACATCGATTTTCTGCCCTGTCTTTTTATTTTTAAAAACAGTTTCTATACGTTCATTTTTATTAATTTTAAACCTTTCAAAAGTTTGTTCCCAAAAGGATTTATCTTGAAATAATGGATCAATATCTTTAATTTGGTAGGAATTTATTTTTGAATGGTTTAAGCCCAATAATTGTATTGCAGCTTTATTGAAATATACAATTTCGCCTTTTTCATTGGATACGGTAATAACATCGCTCGTATGCTTAAGAAAGTACTCAAATAATAAGAGTTGCTGATTAGTTATATGAAGTTTTTCCTCCGCCTCTTTTCTCAGTGTAATGTCGTTTCCGTAGCCAATAACATTGCAAATCTCTCCATTCACATCAAAAAGAGGAGCCATTCTGCGTAATATTACAACCCTTTCCCCTTGAGCGTTTAGTGTATCATCTTCCCATTCCACACTTTTCTTTGAGCGCAGAATTTCATCGAATCCTTTTTGTCTTACTTCTGCTAAATCATTTGAGATCCCTTTTAATTTACAATAATCATAGTTAGTTTTGCCAATCATGAATTCCAAAATTTTCGGATCACGAATACCTTTCGGATTGACATACAAATAAATGTTGTTCAAATCAAAAACGGCAATATCTGAAGGAATATTATTTAAAATATACGCGTAGAAATTCATTTGTTGCTCTATCCTTTTATTGTATAGCAATGCATCATTTAAATTCATTTTGTCACTAATGGAACCGACAATAAATTTAAAAAATGCTTCTTGGGATGTACTTAGTACTTTTGGTTTGGAATCAAATAGACTTATCGTGCCAATTGGATTATCGGTGGTATCATAAATTACACAACCCGCATAAAAGCGAATTTTAGGTGAATTAATAACCAGATCATTTTTACTGAAGCGACTATCTTGAAGAGCATCCGAGACTACCGTACTCCTTTTTGGTTCGGCAAGCGTTTGTAAGCAAAATGAAGAATTATAGGATTTACTGAAATTTTCATCGCCGTAAATTACTTTTGTCCAACTATTTTCTTGGTCAATGATATTAATTGAAATAAGCGGTACAGCGCAATTTTCTGCTAGTAATTTACCTATTTCAATAAGTTCCTCGTTTAATTTGCCTTCAAATAAAGTAGATGCGTTTTCTGCGGTTAAATTCGTGGTTTCTATCTTTATTTTAAAAGTATTCATTGGTGTTCGGTTGTTTTATGATTCTTTAGTATGTCGTATGCAATAGAAAAGGATATACCTTTCTTAAAGAAATAAATTTCAGGCTGTTAAATTACAAATAATCGCAAATTTTGGAAACAAAAATCCATTATTTTTTGAATGAAATGAATCGAATTTCCTCCTTAAGATTGGATTGGGCATCTGCCAACTTGAAAATTGGAATGTAGCGCCCTCCTCCAAGTTCTGCAGCTGCTTGCATTTTTTGCTCGTCTGCCTCTTTATTTTGAATTCCAACAACAGAAAGGTGGATTCCTTTTTTACTGTATTTTTTAACCGTTTTCTCATATTCTTGTGAATAACGGTTAAAAGCACCATCTGTAATAACAATTACTTGGTTGACACCATTTTCGATAAACGACTTTCTTGCCTGTTTATACCCAAGTTTTATTCCTTCTCCTCCAGCAGTTAAACCAGCAGCTTTTAATGCGCTAACTTCAGCGTTAATTTTTTCTTTATTTGCTCCTGGTATTTTAGAAATTAACACTTTCGCCTCGCTAGAGTAGGTAACAATAGATACATTATCTTCCGCTCGAAGCATGTTCACCAATTGAATTAAAGCATATTTCATTAATTCCAACTTTTCATTCTGCTTCATAGAGGATGAAATATCCAACACAAAAACAACATTTACCGGTTTGAAATAGGTTTCTGAAAAGTTGTTTTTGTCAAGTTGTGAAAGCGCTGTAGGAATTTCAATTGGACTTTCTGTCTTTTGTTCTTTTTGCAATTCAATTTCCAAATCTATTTTAGTATCCGTAATTTTTTCTTCTTCAACGGATGTAGGCGCATTGTTTACTGTTTGTGTTATTGCTAAATCAATTCTAGCGTCACGCTCCAATTCCAGTCTAACGTAGTTGCGTTGAAAATTAATATATTCGCCTATTTCTGCCGGGAAATAACCATCGTGCGTCGCATAAAAATAGCTGAATCCAAAAGTGGATTGCTCCTTTATTTTACCCGATTTATCGGTTGTAAGTGCCAATATTTGCCGACCATTTTGGAGCATCACAACGAGTGATTTGGAAAGCGGAACCTTGGATTCTTTGTCTATTGTTATAATTGTCAGCTGAAATTCATTGAATTTCTTTCCAGTAGGCAATGCAGAAAAACTTGGACAAGCTGTTAATGTCGATAGATTATCTTGCGGAACCTCTTTTATATTTCCGGTTAATTTTATTTTCGCCGGAAGGTCTTTGTCACTGGTGTAAATTTCCACTTCATAGGAAAATTGTCCTTTTTTCTTGGTGTTTATCTGAAATCGAATAGTAATCGAGCTATCTTTTTCCATGGCTTGTCCACTTTCGATATAAGCGACATCTAAAGGTTTCGTTATGCGCAAAAGGAATTCTTTCTTGTTGTTTTTATTGGTCAAAATAAAATCCACAAAACGGTTGTCGTAAACTTCTAAGTCACCAAAATCGTATTTGTTTTTGTCAAAAAGGACCTGCCCAATTGACAAATGGCTTATAAAGAGTACTAAGAAAAAAATGAAAATGCGCATAGTTCAAATATAGTAAACGCGTTTGAACTCTAGTTAGTATTTCTTTTGTTGGGAAAATGAAAAATTCAGCGCAAAAAAAAGGAACACCAAATGGCATTCCTTTTCCCTTCCGATGGAAGTAATTATTTTTTACAATCCTTTTTGCAAGTCGCTTTGTCTTTGCATTTTGAATTGCTTTCACAATTTTTCATTTCTTTGCAACATGCTTTTTGACCATGCTTTCCGTTCATGAACTTACCGTCTTTTCCATAATGTGCCATACACATTTCTTTCTCTTCTGGGGAGCATTTTAAGGAATCACACATTGCAGCACATTCTTCCTGTGACATTTTTGCGCATTCACGCATGTCGCATTTTCCAATCATGTATTCTCCTTTTGCATGCGGCGCACAAGCTTCTATGTCGCCGTGTTGCGAAGCTTCCATTTCTGCACAACAAGCGCCAACCACTGCTTTTTTCTCAGTAGAATGACCATCTCCCAAAATTGGTGCGATAACTAGACCAATCAAACACGTTAATTTAATCAGGATATTCATCGATGGACCTGAAGTATCTTTAAATGGATCGCCAACGGTATCTCCAGTTACTGCAGCTTTGTGCGCATCTGAACCTTTGTAGGTCATTTCCCCGTTAATCATTACACCAGCTTCAAATGATTTTTTCGCATTGTCCCAAGCTCCTCCAGCATTGTTTTGGAAAACTGCCCAAAGTACACCAGAAACGGTCACACCTGCCATATATCCACCAAGCATTTCAGCAACTAATTTATAGTTATCAGGATAAATCAATACGCCTAACAAAACAATAGCAATTGGGAAACCAATAGTAAGAATTCCTGGTAACATCATTTCGCGTAATGCAGCTTTTGTAGAAATATCCACACATTTTGCATATTCTGGCTTACCAGTACCTTCCATGATTCCTGGAATTTCTCTAAACTGGCGTCGCACTTCATGCACCATGTCCATTGCAGCTTTACCAACGGAGTTCATTGCCAATGCAGAAAAAACAACTGGAATCATTGCACCGATAAATAACATTGCTAAAACGGGCGCTTTAAAAATATTGATTCCATCAATTCCTGTAAATGTTACATAAGCAGCAAATAACGCTAGCGAAGTCAATGCAGCAGATGCGATAGCAAAACCTTTACCTGTTGCAGCGGTTGTATTTCCGACAGAATCTAAAATATCTGTACGTTCACGCACTTCTTTTGGCAATTCACTCATTTCGGCAATTCCACCTGCATTATCTGAAATAGGTCCGAATGCATCGATTGCTAATTGCATCGCTGTGGTTGCCATCATTGCAGAAGCGGCAAGAGCTACGCCGTAGAATCCTGCGAATGCATAAGAAGTCCAAATTGCAGCAGCAAATAAGATGACAGTTGGGAAGGTAGAAATCATCCCAGTTGCTAAACCTGCAATGATATTTGTTCCAGCTCCTGTGCTTGATTTTTCAACGATTTTCAAAATTGGTTTTTTACCTAATCCTGTGTAGTATTCCGTAACAGATGAAATAACTGCGCCAACTACCAATCCAACTAGCGTTGCATAAAACACACGCATGGAAGTAATTTTTATTGATCCTTCTCCGTAGAAATTCATTTGCATCTTAGCAGGTAACATCCAGTTAACTAGGATAAAGCAAGAAACAGCTACCAAACCAATTGAAACCCAGTTTCCGATATTTAATGCTCTTTGCACTTCTGCTTCTTTAGCAGAGTTACTACTTATCTTCACTAAGAACGTTCCAATAATGGAAATTACGATACCTATACCCGCAATTGACATTGGCAATAAGATTGGTCCAATTCCACCAAATGCATCATTAATAAAACCTCCATTGTCATTGATTACATAGTTTCCAAGTACCATGGCTGCTAAAACTGTTGCAACATAAGAACCGAATAAATCGGCGCCCATTCCTGCAACGTCTCCAACATTATCTCCAACGTTATCTGCAATTGTTGCAGGATTACGTGGGTCATCTTCTGGAATTCCAGCTTCTACCTTTCCAACTAAATCCGCACCAACATCTGCTGCTTTCGTATAAATTCCACCACCTACACGTGCAAACAAAGCAATGGATTCAGCCCCTAAAGAGAAGCCAGCCAACGTTTCTAAAACAATCGTCATGTCCGCAGTGTTTGTCCATTTTCCACCCATAAAAAAGTGGAAGAAGAAGATAAAGAATGCTGTTAATCCAAGAACCGCCAAACCTGCAACCCCAAGTCCCATTACAGTTCCACCACCGAAAGAAACTTTCAAAGCTTGTGGCAAACTTGTACGCGCAGCTTGTGTTGTTCGAACATTGGTTTTAGTTGCAATTTTCATCCCCATGTTCCCAGCAAGTGCAGAGAAAACAGCTCCAAAAACAAAGGCAACCACGATTAAAATATGTGTTGTCGGTACAATAAATGAAATTCCGGCTAAAACAATACTTGCGCCAATAACGAAGAATGCCAATAAACGGTACTCTGCTTTTAAGAAAGCCAACGCTCCTTCATAAATGTAATCTGAAATTTCTTTCATTTTTCCATCTCCTGCATCTTGTTTCAAGACCCAAGATCTTTTTGCCCACATAAAAAGTAAGCCAATAATTGCCATTGCTATTGGCACATAAATCATTATTGATTCCATAAGTTTATTTTTTGTTTATTTTAAACAGGGCGCAAAAGTAGAAGAATAGTATAATATCTGCAAATTTGCGCCATAAATAATAATAAACGCTTATTACGGAAGCATTAAGATAAAGTTGCATAAACAACAGAAATGCAGCAATGAAAGGAGTGAGAGCTCTATTGCTATAGTAATTTTAAACTATGAGAAAGTTTGTTTAGCGTTTAAAAAGTCTTCGTTTTCTGTCGTAAAAATGGAATTACAGCGCGGATTTTATTTTATTTTTCAAAGTATTAAAATCCATCCCACCACTTTGACGCCATTGGATTTCTCCTTTTTTAAATAAAATAAATGTTGGAACACCACGAACTTTGAATTTTTCAGCAGCCTCCTGGTTTTTATCTACGTCTATTTTTAGAACTCTAACCTGGGAACCCATTTCATTTTTTATACGTTCCAAAACGGGACTCATCATTTTACAAGGTCCGCACCAAGTTGCATAAAAGTCTACAAGGGTTGGAATATCTGATTTTACAATTTCGCTAAATTTCCCCATTTTCTTTATTTTTTTCAAATATAAAAAGAATGGAAGTTAGATTTAGTGACCAATGTTACCAAAAAATAAATCCTAGAAAAACCAAATGTTAAATAAAAATATGAAATCCTGAATTCTCCGTATCTTTGTCGCATGAATTTAATGAAGCAATCCATCTTAACAATCTTAAAGTTGCTGCTGTTTTGGCTAGTGAT
>JBIKZR010000334.1:0-2963 GCA_044354635.1 Crocinitomicaceae bacterium
TAGAAACTTTCGGTTCCGGAAACGCACCGGCAAACTTTGAATTTAGAAATTTCATTCGTGCTTACATCAAGGAAGGTGGAATCGTATTGAATACAACACAATGTAGCTCTGGCTCTGTGAATCAGGGGAAATACGAGACAAGTTCCTTTTTTAGTGAAGTAGGCGTTATAAGTGGGAATGACATTACGACAGAGGCTGCAATAACGAAGCTAATGTATCTTTTGGGCACAGAAACGGCCACGGAAAGCGTTTTTGAATTGCTACAAATGAACTTATGTGGAGAAATGACAGAATTGGGAAGCAGTGTTAAGAAATAATTAACAGAGCGCTACGTATAGAAATTTTAGTACTTTAGCTCCCCGTTAGACAAAAGGTAGAGTGCAGATTTCTCAAAAACGTTTGAGAAATAGTTTAACATTGAAAAAAATAGAAATCCTAGCTAGAAAATTCTAGTTACAGATTAAACTATACGATTGGAGAGGTGTCCGAGTGGTTGAAGGAGCACGCCTGGAAAGTGTGTATACGCCAAAAGTGTATCGCGGGTTCGAATCCCGCCCTCTCCGCGAATGAATAGAAAATTATAATTTAAGAATTTGTCTTTTTATTTATTAGTGAATTATATTTTATTATTTTTGGCTTAAATTTAAACTTAAGAATACGATTAAAATTAATCTTTGTGAACATGAAAAAAGTAATTAGTTCTTTAGCTATTGCAGCAGTGATGACATTTGGTTTTGCAAATGTATCTTTGGCTGATTCATCAACAGTTGAAAACCAGCCAGCAAAAGATGTTGCTGCAGCTGCAAAAGAAGGCGTAACAAATCCAGAAGCGACGGAAGAAGCGGAAGCTCCTGAGTTGGATTTCGTTCAAACGTTGAAACAAAAATACATTGAGGGAGATCCATTTTGGATGACACCAGTATTAATCTGTATGATTATCGGTATGGCACTTTCAATTGAAAGAGTTGTTTACTTGAATCTTGCAACAATTAACACTAAGAAGTTTTTGAACGATGTGGAAGCTGCTTTGAAAAGTGGTGGTATTGAAGCGGCGAAAGATATTTGTCGTAATACACGTGGACCAATTGCTTCTATTTTCTACCAAGGAATTGACCGTTCCCCAGAAGGAATCGATATGGTTGAAAAATCAGTAGTTTCTTATGGTGGTGTTCAAATGGGACTTTTAGAAAAAGGACTTTCTTGGATTTCTTTGTTTATTGCACTTTCTCCAATGCTTGGTTTCTTGGGAACTGTAATTGGTATGATCCAAGCCTTTGACAAAATTGTTAAGGATGGTCAAGTATCTCCAACAACTGTTGCAGATGGTATTAAAGTTGCACTTTTAACAACTGTATTTGGTTTGATTGCTGCGATGGTTCTTCAAGTATTTTACAACTATATCTTATCAAAAATTGATGGATTAGTGAATGAAATGGAAGACTCTTCTATTTCTCTTGTAGATATGATGTTGAAATACAAGACAACAACAAAATAATTTTTGAATTTTTAAAATAACAAAACATGGATGCTAAAAAACTTACTGTTGGTTTGAATGCTCTTAAGTTTTCGATTGCGATAGTTGGTGTTGTATTAAGTTTATTTCTTTTTAACGCACCAAATGTTGTAGCTGGAACGGAAGCGGTTGAAACCTATAGAGATGGTTCGGTGATTTTTTCATCTGCTATCTGGTTTACAATAATTATTTTCTTTGCATTGTGTGCTTTTGTATTACTATTTTTCTTTGTTCAATTAATTTCTAATCCAAAACGTACAGTGATTTCTATTTTGGGAATCCTTATTTTTCTTGGGATTTATTTAGTGATTAGTTTGATGGGAACTACAGATACAAATGAAACACTTGCACTTAGAAATCAAGTTTCTCCTGGTGTAATCAACACAACAAGTGCTGGTATTTATACTATTATAATTGGAATGTTTGCTGGGTTACTAGTTGTCATTTTAGGTCCTTTTATGGGTCGTTACAGAAAATAATTAATTATGGCAAAGAGAGAATTACAAGAAATAAATGCTGGTTCGATGGCGGATATCGCCTTCCTTCTCTTGATATTCTTTTTGGTGACTACAACAATGGATAAGGATACTGCTTTCATCAGAAGTATTCCCAAGAAAGTAATTGTCAAGGATCCTGTCCCAGTGGAAGAAAGAAATATTCTTTCCATCAAAGCGAACAATCAAAATCAGTTGATGGTACGTGGCGAAATATTCAGCGATCCGAATAAAATTTCAGAATTTATTTTGAAGTTTTATAGAACGAATGAGAAGGATAATGATCCAACAAATAATTTTCCGATGTATTCAACGGCAACAATGTCAATGATTGATGCTCAATTGGATAAATTTGACCAGCAAATAGAGGATGCAGAAAAAATTGGAGCATCCAATGAGATGATTGAGTTTTTCGAAAGTTCACTGAAAGAGTGGGAAAAAAAGAAAGCTTCTTTGAAATTACTTGGTGGAGAGGAACTTCGCGAAATCAATGGTCAAGCCCATGTTCGTATTGAAGTTCAACAAGCAACGGAGTATAGCATTTTTGCTAAGATTCAAACAGAAGCTGAAGAAGCTTTATATGAATTGAGAAACGATCGATCTATGGATCTCTGGGGAATTCCTTACAGCGTTTTGAAAAGAAAAGTTGCTCAGGAAAAAGACAAAGCATTGGATGAAAAAGCAAAACTGGATTTGTTGGAGATTCTATATCCAACAAAAATAGTTGAAGTTACACCGAAAAAATAATAGCAAATGTCAAAGTTTAAAAAAGATAGTAGCAGAGCGATGCCGGGAGTGAATACTTCTTCCCTTCCAGATATCGTTTTCATGCTTTTGTTTTTCTTCATGGTTGCAACGACAAGTAAAGAGGTTGATCCAACAGTAAATGTTGATTCTCCAGAAGGGTCAAGAGCAACAGAACTTACGCCTTATAAGCAACGGTCAGAAGTGGATTT
>JBIKZR010000335.1:0-2960 GCA_044354635.1 Crocinitomicaceae bacterium
TTATTCGGAAATTTCAGCATTTATCGGATGATTATTTCATCGTTGCACCGGAAGGAATGCACCGTTTTTATTTGTCAGGATCTTCTGGAAGAGTTGGCGCATCTTGGATGACTAAGGAAGAAAGAGAAACGGATATTCAAGACAATTTGCACTGGCTAAATGCGTTGGACAACGAATTGTGCATAAAATATAATTTCAAAAAAAAACACCTCGTCGGTTTCTCTCAAGGCGGTCCAACAGCTATTCGTTGGCAGTTTCAAGGGAATTTAAATGCAGACCAACTTATTATTTGGGCGAGTGTTTTTCCGCCAGATTTAATATTGGAGACAGAAATTAGCGATTCTACAACTGCTACTAATTATTTTGTGATTGGTGAAAATGACGCGTTTTATTCCTTGGAACAACAAAAAGAAGTGCGAGCAACCTACGCATTAAACGGCTTTATTTCGGTAAGTTACGTTGGCAAGCACGACATTGAACCCATTTTAATCCAAAAGTTGGTGGAAGAACTTTGATGCCAATGTACAAAGTACTTTTTTTATTTGGCACAATTTCTGATATTTGCACTGAAAACAAAAAAACATGAAAATTTTATTCACTCTTTTTATCCTTGTATCCTTTACCAGCTATGGTCAAGACGCAAAATCGCAAGGTATTTTGGACAAGCTTTCCACTAAAATGAAAAGCCAAAAATCGTTCTACATCGAATTTAGTGCGAATATTAAAAATGCTACTTCTGGCACCAACGAGTCAGAAACAGGAAAAGGTTGGGTAAAAGGTTCTAAATTCTATGCTTCTTATGGAGAAAACACAATCATCTCCAACGGTGTAAAAACTTGGACGATTGTAAAAGAAGAAAAATCTGTATACGAAACAGACGCAAATGAATCGGACGAAGAATCCATGAATCCTAAGAAATTAATGACAATTTGGGAAAGTGGTTTTAAGAATAAATACGAAAAGGAAGATAAATTGAACAATGAAGTAGTTCACGTTATTAATTTATTCCCAAAAAACCCTGCAAAAGTGGATTACCACACCATTACAGTTTACATTTCGAAAACATCCAACGAATTGAAAAAAGCGGTAATGAAGTCGAAAGACGGAACAACAATGACGTATTCACTTTCAAAATTCACTTCCAACCCTGAAATTGAAGATACGAAGTTTGTTTTTGACCTTAAAAAATATCCAGGATATAACTTGATCAAAGACTAACGAGATATAAGAATAACGAAGTAAATCTTACTTTCATAAATTACTTAACTGAAAAAGGCTGCTAAAATTAGCAGCCTTTTTCGTTTCCTATAAACGGGTATTATTTCTTTTTCTTTTTTAGTTTTTGTCCTTTGGTAATTGGTCGACCGTATTTTTCCTGCTTCATTTTTTTCCAATCCTTCCGCACATTTACCTTCTGATTTTTCTCCGATTTCTCATGAAAAGCTGGACCCACATTTTCCCGTTTCGCAATCTTTATTTCAATGTTAGGCATGAGGTTTTTAGGCTCTTCGATTGGAATGAGTAGCGATGATAATTCCAAACTTTCCGGTAGATCCAAATACGTTATTTTGTTCACACCCAAAGCTGAATCAATGCTATCGCTCACTACTTTTTCGAAATCTGAGAACAAACTTATCGCAACACCTTCCTGATCTGCCCTACCCGTTCTACCAATTCGGTGGATAAAATTCTCAAAATCATCTGGCGCATCAAAATTAATAACGTGCGTAACGGCGGAAATATCTAATCCTCTGGAAATAATATCTGTTGCAATTAGAATTGAAACTTCACCAAGTTGAAATTTATTCACCACATCAAATCGTGCATTTTGAGACTTATTGGAATGGATCACGCCTACCCGTTCTTCAAACTTTTCCTTCAACCGTTCAAAAACAAGGTCTGCAAATGATTTACTCGAAACGAATACGAGTACTTTTTGCATTTCGGTATTACTTTCCAATAAATCCTCTAACAAATTCAATTTTGTATGGAAATTCGGAACTTTGTAGCCCGTTAATTGAATATTTTCCAGAGGAGTTCCAGCTGGTGCAGCTTCAATCTTTACCGGTGCAATGAAATAATCCTGAATCAATGTTTCCACTTCTTCGTTCATTGTTGCAGAAAAGAGCATACTTTGCTTCTTAACTGGCAATAAATCCAAAACATTGTGCAGTTGGTGCCTAAATCCAAGATTAAACATTTCGTCCACCTCATCCACCACCAATCGTTTTATACTTTTAAGGACCAAATCGCCTCGCAAAGCTAAATCCAATAATCTTCCAGGAGTTGCAACGAGTACATCCAATCCCAAGGCCATTTTTTCAGCCTGAGTTCGAATATTTACGCCACCATAAACCCCAACAACCGTTAAAGTCATATAGTTGGATAATTGTTCCACTGTTTCAACAACTTGTGCAACCAATTCGCGCGTTGGAACAATAATCAGAATCTGCGGCAATCTTTCTTTCGAAAATTTCCATTGCCTCAACGTTGGAAGCAAGTATGCTAATGTTTTACCGGTTCCTGTTTGCGCAATTCCAAGCATATCTTTTCCAGACATAATCACCGGAAATGCTTTCTGTTGAATCGTTGTGGGAATTGAATACCCAAGATCATCCAAAGCAGTGAACAATGCCTTATTCAGATTTAAATCATCAAATGTTGATTGTTCCATATTTTGATTTGTTATAATTTTCATCAATACGGCTCAGAAAAAAAGCACCCTATCAAATAGAAATTCACTATTTTATATTAATAATTCACCAAGTCGTTGATGGCAGTTTTCAATCTGTCCTTTGGCAAGAACTGATTTTCCAACGGAATGGAAAATGGAACTGGCGTATCGATAGAAGCGATTCTTTTTACTGGCGCATCGAGATCTGAAAAACAATTTTCTGTTATCAAAGCAGCAATTTCGCCACCAATTCCTCCAGTCATGCAATCTTCATGTAAAACGAGTA
>JBIKZR010000052.1:0-9021 GCA_044354635.1 Crocinitomicaceae bacterium
CAAGCGAATCAAAAATGGCACTATTTGTCGTTGCTACCAAATCCGGATCTGAGGATTCCGCATCGATTTTAATAATCCGTTGTCCATTTCTGCGCTTTAAACTTTCCGGCGCTCTACCAATTTTAAAGTCTGCGATTTCATCTAACGGAATGGCAGCGCCAGAAACAGATTTAATCTTCATGTTTTCAAGATCTACCATCGAATTTCTATCTTCTTTTGGATAACGCACCCAGATTTTCACCTCATCCGTTCCAATAATAACGCGTTGCGCTTCCTGACCAAAAAATCCCTGACGGATTTGACTCAATACTTCTCCCTTTGAAATTCCAAAAATTTCTGCTTGCGGCTTCATTTTTATTGTGACTTCATTTCTACCCGGAGGCATATTGTCTTTGATATTGATTACGCCATCCATATTGGAAAGATCCTTCTTAAATTGTTGGCGCGCATCAAGAAGATTCTCTTCGTTTTGAGATGTTAAACCAACCTCAATTTCCTTTCCAAATCGGTTGAATCCACCAACGTATAAATCCTGCGCTAATTTCCCTTCCGGAATCTCTTTGAGTCTTGCTATAACTCTATTCATTAAAGTATCTAACGGCGTTTTTGAATTTTCAACATCCACAAAAACACTTAAAGATCCAGTATGGTTTCCAGCCTGACCAAGATTTTGGGTAAATCCAATATTGCTCGAAAAATAAGTCATTAAACTGTCTCCATTTTCTTTGCTGATACGTTCGTTTTCTTCCAACAATATCTGTGTAGCTTTATCAATAAACTGCTGCGTTTGGGCTTTATTATCACCTGGATTATACGCTGCTTCTATGCTGAAGAAATCAGGCGGAATATTTGGGAAAAAAGTTGCTGAAATTGTGCCACTGAACAGTAAACCGAACGTAACGAAGGTAAAAACCATAGGAAAAAAGAATGTTGCCCTGTACCATTTAATTTTGGTCCCGATGATCATTTGAACACTTTCTTTGAACCAAATATCTCGGATATATTTTATCCCCTTGTCGGCACCTCCGCGAATAAATAACTCAATTGGAGAATTGGAAAACCCTTTCAAACAAAGCATTCCACCGAAAATAAACAGTGTGAATGGAAATAAAATCGTTCCAAAACTTACGTCATCTTGCGGAAAAATCCATCCGCCAATGTATACAGTTAAAATTCCAAGAAAAATCAAAACTACACCTTTGCGAATAGAAAAGGTCGGATTGGTATTTTCCTGCAATATTGTTTGATGTGCTAAATGCGCCGGAAGAATAAAAAACGCTTCGAAAAGGGAAAATACCAAACAAGCAATTGCAACAAATGCCATTTCACGCATCATTTCCAAACCTTCCACGAAGAATAGAACAGAAAACGCAACGATTGTTGTGATAACGGAGGAGAAAACAGAAGGCAAAACCTCCATAACGCCATCAATTGCAGCTTTCTGAGGTGATTTCCCGCGTTCAAAATGCGAATAAATATTTTCTGCAATTACAATTCCATCGTCTACTAAAATTCCAACCACCAGGATCATTCCAAACAAGGAAATCATGTTAATGGTCATACCATAAGCAATTCCGAGAATGAACATAGCAAGAAAAGAAAACGGGATTCCAAATGCTACCCATGCAGAAAGTTTAATATTCAAGAATAAGCCAAGAAAAATAAGTACTAAAACCAATCCCGAAATACCATTTGAAGTCAAAAGTGTAATTCGCTCGTTCAGCATCTCGTTAAACTCATAGTAAATATCAAATTGGAAAGTTGGGTTTTCTGCATTGAATTTCTTCTGGTAATCGTGCAATTCTTCACTGATTTTGGAAATATCTTGTTCCAATGTTTTTTCAATTCTAAACGAAACAGCAGGTTTGTCATTGAAACGCGCTTCCTGGGAATCTTCCGAATAACCCAAAACAACCGAAGCAACATCGCCAACAGAAATAGTTCCACCAGAATTTACAGAACGCAATGGAATTGCAGCAATATCTTCCTCCGTAACGCCTCTGTCGTTTGCACGGACGCTCATTTCCTGCACACCACCTCGAATCAAACCTGCAGTAAGATCAATGTTTTTAGAACCAATTGCCATAGCAACTTCCTGCATGGAAATGCCAAAACGCAAAAGGTCATTTTCGCGCACATTTACGGATATTTCTTTCGTTGGAAATCCATTCTTTATAATTTGCGTAATTTCTTTCGTGTTTAGAAGGTCACGCTCCACTTTCGACGCCATATCGATCAGCGCAATATCACTTACCGCATCTATTTTGGAAGAAATACCAACAAAAGCTACAACGCTTCCCATTCCGCCGGATTTAATCCGCGTTATAATCGGTCGTTCTGCTCCTTGCGGAAATGAGTTGATCGAATTGATTGTATTTTCAACATCGCTCAACAACTCATCCATATCCGTATCGGTATATGCCTTAATCGTTACCGTAGAACTATTTTCGTTAGATGTAGAATTTATCTCTTCGATTTCTGCCAAACCCTTTATGGCTTGTTCAACCTTTATGGTAACGCCCTCCTCCATTTCATTTGGAGAAGCACCAGGATAAAAAACAGAAACTACAATCGTATTCGGATCCAATTCCGGAAAAAACGAACGTTTCATCGTGAAAATGGAAAACAAACCAAACATTAGGATTATTGCAATAAATGCATTCCCCCAGATTGGTCTTTTTATAAAAAAGGAAATTAAACTTCTCATCCTATTAGCGCTTTATTCCTTTGTAAATTTTCACTTCCGTTGAAGCTTCAATCTGCTCCAAAACAAGTTGATCTCCATTTTTTAAACCACTCACAAAAAGTGTGTCTGGTTTATTGCCAATAATTACCACCTCGCGCAGCACCAATTTATCCTTCACAAGAATTTTAACTTTATTTTCTTTCACCGCCAAACGGGGAACAGCAAAACTTTCTATTACCGCAGATTGATTTATAGCAGCAGAAACAAATTGACCATTAAAAATCAATTCCTCCTTTTCTGCCTGAATGGAATAGTAAACATCCACTGACTGGGTGCGCTGATTAATTACATCCGAAACACGAATAATTTTTCCTTTTCCAACTAATTTGCCCGTTCCGTCGGTGAATGTTGCCAAACCTTCTTGCTGAAATTTCTTAATTGTAGACAACGAAATTGGAACTTTAACTTCCATTTCACCCGTTTTAGCAATTTTCGCAATACGTCCACCAGGATTGGCAATTGCTCCCGGCTCAGCATACACTTCTACAACTGTTCCGTTGAATGGCGCTAAATAAAAATATTTTTCCATTCTTGCCTCTAAACTTTTAATGCTGTAATATTCTGTGGCAATGCCTTTGGAAGTAATAAACATGCGTTCTTTTGAAGAGCGAAACGCAGGAAGATCTGCTAATCTTTTCTCTGGTGAAAGATTTTCCAAAAATCCTGTCCATTTACTTTTCTCGGAAGGAAAATCCATTTCAATATCTGCCATAGCAGCAATTACGAGGTTGGAAAGTTGCGATTTTCTAGAACTTAGGGAATAAAATGCTTCTTCCTGATTTACTTTATAAAGAAGTTGGTTGCTTTTGAATTTTACTCCCGGTTTCATTACAAGATCTCCTTTTTCTAATTTCCCTTGCACTTCAAATGAAATTTCCAATTCAGTAGCCGGTGCAACTTGACCATAGGAAATCAATTGGACATCTCGCGCTGTATTTTGAACACTTTCAACTGGAACATAAAGAATTGTTTTACCTGACTTTATCTCTTTTATCGGTGTTTTTTTATTGGAACTTACGCGAACGAAAATTAGCCCGGATATAAGGATGAAAATACTCAACAGTATTATTTGATTTCGTTTCATAGTTGTTACTTTTTTTAACAGCGTAAATGTACTATTAACTCGTTTATTTTTTTGCTAAATTGGTATGAAATGAAGAAAAAGAGGGATAAAAGTACTATTTGGTGTATTTAATTCATTTTTCATGATTATTTTCGCGTCATGTGCGGAATAACCGGTTTTATTGATTTCAAAAAAACATCCCATGAAGACATTCTTCGTAAAATGTCAGATACGCTTTACCACAGAGGTCCAGATGGTAGTGGAACACTATTTTTAGAGGAACAAAACGCACAAATTGGATTTGGACATAGAAGATTGGCAATAATTGATCTATCGGATCACGGAAAACAACCGATGCAATTCGCGCATTTATGGATTTGTTTTAACGGTGAAATTTATAATTATCAAGAAATTAAAGCAGAACTCTCTATTCTTGGACATTCGTTTGTTGGCGGATCGGATACCGAAATGCTTTTGCATGCATATGCTGAATGGGGAAAAGATTGCTTGGGGAAATTAATCGGAATGTTCGCCTTTGTGCTCTTTGATTCTATTTACAATCAATTTTTTATCGCTCGCGATCGAGCTGGTGTGAAGCCCTTGTTTTATTATTTCAAAGATGGACTTTTCCTTTTTGCTTCTGAATTAAAGGCTTTTCACGAACATCCATCCTTTCAAAAGGAAATCGACTTGAATGCTGTTGGCGCTTTTATGCAATACGGAAATGTTCCAACACCTCACTGCATATTTAAAGATTGTTTTAAAATGGAACCTGGCAATTATGCCTTTCTTTCACTCGAAGATCAATCGCTCAAAATTTCCAATTATTGGAATGTTTACGACGCATATAATAAGCCGAAAACAAAAATTTCTTTTCAAGAAGCAAAATTAGAAACAGAAAAAATTCTTACTTCGGCTTGTGAATATCGAATGGTTTCTGATGTGCCGGTTGGCGTGTTTTTAAGTGGCGGTTACGATAGTGCCTGCGTTACAGCATTGTTGCAAAAGAATAGAACAGAAAAATTAAAAACGTTTACTATTGCCGTTCCGGATATTGGTTTAAACGAAGCGCCGTATGCCAAGGATGTTGCAAACTATTTAGGAACGGATCATACGGAAATTGAATGTACACAAAAAGATGCACTGAATCTGATTGAGCAATTGCCTTTTTACTACGATGAGCCTTTTGCCGATAGTAGCGCAATTCCGACAACTTTGGTCAGTATCATGGCAAGAAAGCATGTTACAGTTGCGTTAAGCGCAGATGCAGGAGACGAGGTTTTTGCAGGGTACAACCGCTATGACTATTTAATTCGCTATGGAAAAAAAATGGAAAACCTTCCGAGATTTGTGCGGAAATCCATCGCAATGGTAATGGATGCTGTTCCTTCTGATAAGATTCCAGTTTTAAAAAATAAATATAACTTTCACAACCGCTATGAAAAACTGAAAGGAATTCTCCGAAATCCTTCGCCACAGCAAATCATGTTGAGTTTGAGTCAGCAATACACCGACAAACAGCTTGAAAACGTGCTTCTTTCAAACGTTAGTAGATTGGAGACAAAATACCTTTCCAATGCCTTGCAAGCTGAAAATTATTCTCCGTTGGCTTATATGATGGCGATTGATTACCAAACGTATTTGGTGGACGATATTTTACAAAAAGTAGACCGTGCAACAATGACAGCAAGTTTGGAAGGTAGAGAGCCATTTTTAGATCACCGCATCATAGAATGGGCTGCATCTTTGCCGGATGATTTTAAATACCGCAATGGAGAAAAGAAATATATTCTGAAAGAAATTGTGCACGATTACTTTCCAAAAGACATGATGGATCGCCCAAAAATGGGATTTGCGATTCCGATAGCACATTGGCTGCAAAATGATTTGCGCGAATTGGTGGAGGAAAATTTACAGGAAAGAAAAATCAAAGAGCAAGGTATTTTTCAGTGGGAATTTGTGCTTAAGCTAAAAACAGATTTCTTTCAGGGAAAAAAGGAACTAGATATGAAATTATGGTATTTACTGATGTTTCAAATGTGGTATCAAAAATGGATGTGAGCGAACTTAAGAATATGGATTTGACACATGTCCTTTACATTTCCTACGATGGAATGACGGATCCTTTGGGACAATCACAGGTTTTACCGTATTTATCCGGTTTATCAAAAGAGGGATTTAAATTTCACTTAATAAGTTTTGAAAAAGAGGAGAAATTTAAAATTCACCGCGAGCATATTCAAGCAATTTGTGATCGCGATGGAATTGTTTGGCATCCTTTGAAATACACAAAAAAACCGCCATTACTTTCTACGCTATACGATGTTACTCGAATGAGGCAGCTAGCGAAAAAATTGCACCAACAGCATGCCTTTAAAATAGTTCACTGCAGAAGCTACATTTCTGCTTTAGTTGGAATGGGCATGAAAAAGCGGTTTGGCACAAAATTCCTTTTCGATATGCGCGGATTTTGGGCAGACGAACGTGTCGATGGAAATATTTGGAACTTAAAAAATCCAATTTTCAAAGGGGTGTATTCTTTCTTTAAGAAAAAAGAAATTCAATTTTTCTCCACTGCAGATTATGTTATTTCACTCACCTACAATGGAAAAGAGGAAATTGAAAGTTGGTCGGAATTCCAAACAAATCCACCAAAAATTGAAGTAATTCCGTGCTGCGTAGATTTGGATTTATTTGATCCTGAAAAAATTGAACAGGAGAAAAAAGAAGAATTGCGCCAACAACTTGGAATTAATGCCACCGATTTCATTCTAGGCTATGTCGGTTCAATTGGAACGTGGTACATGCTTTCGGAGATGCTGGATTACTTTAACGTTTTAACTAAAACGAATCCTGCAGCCAAATTCTTGTTTGTGACTGGCGAAAATCCGGAAACTATACTTTCAAAAGCGGCAGAAAAGGGAATCCAAGCGAGTTCTATATTTGTTACTTCTTGTCGCCATGCTGCAGTTCCGCTAAATATTAGTTTATTCAATCTTTCAGTTTTTTTTATACGTCCCACCTACTCCAAAAAAGCATCTTCGCCAACAAAACAGGGAGAAATTATGGCAATGGGAATTCCATTAATTTGCAACGCAGGTGTTGGAGACACCGATTTAGTGGTCAAAAACTATGACTCAGGGAGTGTTTTATATGCGTTAACAGAAGAAAACTATTTGAAAAATTGCGCGGTACCAATTTCTTTCGCCAAAGAAAAAACAATGGAAGGTGCGCGCGAATTTTACGCTTTAAAAACTGGTGTTGGTCGCTATTTAAAGGTGTACAATTTCCTTTCCAAGTAAGAAACCAAAACCCATATATTGTCCTGAATTTGTATCTTTGTAAAGATGTCTGAAACGATTTTTTTTATTGTACCATATCCATTCGGTGAAGCCCCTTCCCAGCGCTTTCGTTTTGAACAATACCTTACATTTTTAGAAGAAAATGGATTCAAAATAGAAATTCATCCTTTTTTGAATGAATCTACTTGGAAAATATTGTACCGAGAAGGAAATGTCAGGAAGAAAATCATGGGAATTACAGGAAGTTTTTGTAGGAGATTCCTACTGCTTTTTCAGCTGCACCGCGCGAACCATATCTTCATACATCGGGAAGCCGCGCAGCTCGGACCACCAATCTTTGAATGGATTATTGCAAAAGTTTTACACCGAAAATATATTTATGATTTTGACGATGCCATTTGGCTGCCGAATTACAGTGAGACAAATGCACGCTTCCAACGGTTGAAATCCTACTGGAAAGTAAACTACTGCATGAAATGGGCAGAGAAAATCACTGCTGGCAATGCGTATTTGGCGAATTATGCGCTGCAATACAATACAACTGTTCAAATTATCCCAACCACTATTGACACCATCCATCACCACAATCGTAAATGTAACCAATCTACTGAAAAGCCTACGATTGGCTGGACAGGAACCCATACTACGATGCATTATCTGGATGAAATTGTGCCAATAATTAGGGACTTGGAAAATCATTTTTGTTTTGATTTTTTAATAATTTCCAATGAACTGCCAAGTTTTGAACTTGCCTCGCTAAAATTTATCAAGTGGTCTAAAGAAACAGAAATTGAAGATTTGGCAAAAATCACAATTGGGATTATGCCGTTAAAACAAGATATTTGGTCGGAAGGTAAATGCGGATTTAAAGGATTACAATACATGTCGCTTGAAACAGCAACAATTTTAGCTCCAATTGGCGTAAACGCAAGCATAATTGAAGATTCTAAAAATGGATTCTTAGCGGCGAATCCCATAGAATGGAAGGAAAAGCTTACGCTTCTATTAGAAAGTGAAGCGTTGCGCATACGACTTGGAAAAGAAGGGAAAAGAACTATAGACGAACGCTTTTCTGTTGTTGCAAATCAAGAAAAATACCTTAAACAATTTACTAAATAGTCTTAGAAAAGGAATTCTGAAGCTATAATTCGACGAAATTTTTCAAAAGAGTTTTTCCAATGCCATGGCTTTTTTCCGGATGGTATTGCACCCCAAAAATGGTTCCTTTTTCAACTGCAGAAGAAAAATTCTCCTCGTACTCCGTAGTGTTAAGTTCATCTCGTTTGTCGTTCAATTGCATAAAATACGAATGCACAAAATAAAATTCAGAGCCTTCGGCTATTCCAGCCATTAATTTACTTTCCTTACTCGATTGAATTTGATTCCAGCCTGTATGTGGAACTTTAAACTTTAAGGTATCGCTGACAAAAAAACGAATTACTTTTGCGTCAATCCAGCCCAATCCTTGCACATTTCCTTCTTCACTATATTTTGACATAAGCTGCATTCCAAGACAAATTCCAAGAACAGGGATTTTCCGGACTAAAACAGCTTCGTTCAATGCATCGATTAACCCTAGATTTTGGAGATTTTCCATCGCTTTGGCAAAATGCCCTACACCCGGAAGAATCAGTTTATCTGCCGCAAAAATCTCGTCTATGTTGGAAGAAATGGCACTGTCAACTTTCAAAGAATCCAGTTGTTTCTTAACTGAATTAAGATTTCCCATTCCATAATTGACAATAACTATTCGTTGCATCTGACCGTTTATAAAGTTTAGAAAGGTACAAAAATGTAGGGACAAAAGAAGTAAGAAATTAGTAAACTTATCTACAAGACTGAAATAAATTAAAGTTTTATTCCTATATTTAACCATTCTAAAACCACACATTTTGTCAAACAACTCTAAA
>JBIKZR010000053.1:0-9009 GCA_044354635.1 Crocinitomicaceae bacterium
GTCCACGTAATCTAAATTAATCAAATGCGATTGTTGGATGCGCAGAAAATTATGTTGCGTCAAGAGCGTTTCGTATTCTTTTAGTGTTTTTGAAACCAAGATTTTCTTTCCCCCAACCAAAAAGAACGAGGTGTAGTTTCTATCTGCTTCACAGCGAATTATTTCGTGTAATTCAACGACATGCACACTTTCTTGTGTTTTAAGCACTAAACGGCGTTTTTGATGCGGCTGCATATTATGCTGCAATGCATCAAATTGAATATCTTCGTGTTTCTCATCCACCGCCTTGATTGCTTTTTCTACCGCCAACTTTAATTCTATTGGATCAATTGGTTTCAATAAATAATCCAAAGCACTAAATTTTATTGCTTTTATTGCAAATTCTTCATGCGCCGTAATAAACACAACTTCGAAGTTTTTATTCTTCACCGCTTTTAAAACGTCAAATCCAGTTCCGTCTGGCATTTGAATATCCAAAAACACAATGTCCGGACTCATTTCCTCAATCGCTTTTATGCCAGATTGCACATTTTCCCCTATCGGAAACGCTTCGATATTCAAACCGAAAGAATTGATCATCTTGGCAATCAAATCTCTTGTTCTATTCTCATCATCAATAATCAACGCTTTTTTCATATGGATATAGATTTTGGATTTTCTTCTTTGTATGGTAACGAAATTAAAACTTTAGTTCCGGTTTTTAAAACGACATTATAATCTTCCACTAACAAGAAGCCTTCTGTTTTATATTTTTTATTCAAGTTATCAATTCTTTCTTTGGTGATTTTCATCGCCATACTTTTGTGGTCCTTACTTTTCTTGTTGAGTTCAGATTCTTTCCGACCAACGCCATTGTCTTCAATTAATATTTGTAACATGTTATCTACTCTTGCAAACGACACATGTATAAAACCGCCTTCAATCGTATGTAATTGCCCATGTTCAATTGAATTTTCAATAAATGGCTGAGTAATCATTGGAGGAATAACGACTTGTTCCTCGACGATTTCTTCCGATACCTCAATGCTAAATTCAAATCGATCTTCAAAACGCAATTTTTGGGTTTCCAAGTATTTCTGTAAAATTTCTACTTCTGTTTCGATTGGAATAAATTCTTTTGGCGAATTCTCTAGTATTAATCGCATAAGACGGGAGAAATTAACCAAAAATTTAGATGAATTAACCGTATCATTTTCATAAATGTAACTTTGAATTACCGACATCGCATTAAAGACAAAATGTGGATTCATTTGCGCGCGCAAGAGGGTTTGAGACATTTCCGCTTCTTTCCGCTGCTGTTTAATCTTCGTTTGATTCCAACGGTAAAACCCAATAATTCCGGCCAATACAATAATAATTAGGAATGCAACAATAATATATGTTTGAAAATCGTTCCGTAAATTACTGTTTTCCAGCTTTGTAAATGTTAGTGCTTTCTCTTGTTTTTGCCGTTCGATTGAATCTGCCTGCTGGACAATCAAACGATCGCGTTGCTCGGAGCGATACGATTCACTTAATTCTGCAATTTTTGTTGCTGCTTGAAGCGTTGTATTACTATCCATATAATCCAAATACAGTTGCATGTATTTTAAGGATTCTCCGACTTTTCCAACGTCTTTATACACGCTAGACATAACGCGATAGGTATTGAAAATTTGATTTTTAGAACCAAACTGCTCACGGATAATAATGGAACGTTTTAAGTAATTCAGCGCATTGCTGTATTTTTTTTGCTGTTGAAAGACAGTCCCCACATTGTGGAACACGCCAGCAATTTTTTCTTTATTTCCAGTGGATTCGTAAAAAACAAGTGCTTGGTTGAAATTGCTCAAGGCCAAATTATACACTTTTTGCGTGCGATAAATTAACCCCAAATTGTTGTGCGCTTCGCCTAATCCATTGAAATCATTGAGGTCTGTCAAAATTTTAATCGCTCGTTGGGTATTCTCTATTGCTTTTTGAAACTCCTTCCGCTCAAAATAAACAGTTCCCAAATTGGATAGCGCTAATCCCATCTGTCGCCGATCAGAAATCATTTTAGCATACTCGTAAGATTGCTTGAAATAATATTCTGCATCGTCTAAGTTTAAAATAGACCGTTGCGATTTCCCTAATTCTCGCTGGTACTTTGCCAGATGGTACAAATCATTTAGTTCACTTGCTAACTCTAATGCGATGATATTTTTCGCCACGCTTAGCTCCACTTGTCCAAAGTAATCGTAAATTCTTGCTTGTGTATTAAACGTTTCGGATAAAACATCTTTCTTGGATGTTCTTCGAGCATACTGTAGCGCACGATCGGTATAAACCAAGGCAGAATCTTTCATGTTTTGAAACATAAAATTCAACGCCAAATAATTATACGTTTCCGCAATTTTAGCGTTATTGCGTCTTTTCTTTGCGATTTTTTGAGCGGAACGAAGATAGGAATCTGCCTTTTTAAATTCCATCGAATAACTGTGGTAGTATCCCAAATGACGGTAAATTGCAAAACGAACTTCAAAATTGTTAAATTTTCCTAGAAATGGTTCTACAGCTAATACATCTTTGAAATATTCTTCCTGATTTCCCTGAATTTCATTGATTTCAGCATTAAACATTAAAGCACTGTATCGAATGGAATCGCCTAATCCTCGACTACGGTATAGTAGCACTTGCTTCATGGAATCGGCTCGGTATATATTTTTAATTTTATATAGCTCGCCCAGTGAAAGTTGCAGTAAATATTTTTTTGTTTCGTTCTTCTCGCGCTTAATGGATTCAATCATTTTTTTTTCGCTAGAAATTTGGCAAAAGCAAGCAGATGGAGCTAGAAAAATAGCTAATAGCACAACAAGAAATAGAAAACGCAAATTCATTACCTGTTAAAAATACAATTTTGTTGGTAAAATGCAATATTCCAATCTAATAAATGTCTGATTCACCTCATTTTTAATCCAAATCGTGTAAATCTTTCAACTCCCAAATTGTTGATTCTCTTTTCAATTCCTTATCTTAGCGGCTTTGTTAAATAGAGGGTAGAAGATGGAATACAATTTTCAGGACATAGAAAAAAAATGGAGAAATTTTTGGGCGGAAAACAAATCGTTTAAAGTAACCGAAAACACGTCAAAGCCAAAGTATTATGTGTTGGATATGTTTCCTTATCCTTCTGGTGCAGGATTGCACGTTGGACATCCACTTGGATATATTGCTTCCGATATTTATGCGCGTTATAAAAGATTGCAGGGATTTAATGTTTTGCATCCAATGGGATTCGATTCTTTTGGTCTTCCAGCGGAACAATATGCGATTCAAACCGGCCAGCATCCAGCGCTTACAACCGAAGAAAATATTGCCCGTTACCGAGATCAATTGGATAAAATTGGTTTTTCCTTCGATTGGGATCGCGAAGTTCGCACTTCATCGCCTGAATATTATAAATGGACGCAATGGATTTTTAAACAATTATTTGATTGCTACTACGATAATTCTACGAATAAAGCAGAACGAATTTCAACGCTAATAGCTCAATTTGAAGCACATGGAAATGCTGGAATAGATGCATGTTCCGATAGTGAAATGGTTTTTTCAGCCGCGGAGTGGAACAATTTTAAAGAAACCCAAAAAGAAGAAATCTTACAAGAATATCGTCTCGCTTACCTTGCGGATAGTTGGGTAAATTGGTGTCCTGCACTCGGAACGGTTTTGGCGAATGATGAGGTTGTAAATGGCGTTTCTGAGCGCGGTGGTTATCCAGTTGTTCAAAAATTAATGCGCCAATGGTCGATGCGAATTAAAGCATACGCAGAACGCTTATTATCCGGATTAGAAGGAATTGATTGGACGGATTCCATTAAAGATCAACAACGTAATTGGATTGGAAAATCTGTTGGCTGTAGCCTTCTATTCGGAATTCGGAATTCAACATTACAAATTGAAGTGTTTACCACGCGACCAGATACTATTTTTGGAGTTTCTTTTATGGTATTAGCGCCAGAACATCCTTTGGTGGATGAAATAACAACTGTGGAATACGCAGATGCTGTTGGAAAGTATAAAAAAGATGCTTCCGTAAAATCGGAACGTGACCGCCAAGCGGATGTAAAAAATATTACCGGACAATTTACCGGCGCGTTTGCAATTCATCCTTTTAATGGTGAAAAAATTCAAATTTGGATTGGTGACTATGTCTTGGCTTCCTACGGAACTGGAGCTGTAATGGCCGTTCCTTGCGGAGATCAGCGCGATTTTGATTTCGCAAAACATTTCAACCTGGAAATCAAAAATATTTTTGCAGCTATTTCTATTTCTGAAGCAGCTTACACAGAAAAGGATGCTGTAATAGCAAATTCTGATTTTCTGAATGGTTTGGAAGCTAAAATGGCAATTAAAAAAGCCATTGCCGCAATTGAAGCACAAGGTATTGGAAAAGGAAAAATAAATTACCGCTTGCGGGATGCCGTTTTTAGCCGCCAAAGATATTGGGGAGAACCTTTCCCAGTTTACTATAAAAATGAAATTCCATATTTGATTGACGATGCTCATTTGCCAATCGAATTGCCAGAAGTGGATAAATATTTACCAACGGAAGATGGCGAACCGCCTTTGGCAAGAGCTGAAAAATCGGCATGGAATTATTCCGAAGGCGACCGAATGGAATTCAATACGATGCCTGGATGGGCAGGAAGTTCCTGGTATTTTCTTCGCTATATGGATGCTAAAAATGAGCAGCAATTCGTTTCTCGGGAGAAAGCAGATTACTGGAAACAAGTGGATTTGTACATTGGCGGATCGGAACATGCAACCGGACACTTGCTTTATTCCCGTTTTTGGACAAAATTCTTGTTCGACCAAGGATATATCGGTTTCGATGAACCATTTGCCAAAATGATCAACCAAGGAATGATCTTGGGAAGAAGTAGTTTTGTGTACCGATTGAAATTTATGTACGATGGTGTAGAGAATTTTGCTTTCGTATCAAAAAATTCTTTCGATTCAAAGGAATTTACGGTTGAATTAACTAAACGATATCCAAATGCATCCTTAGCATTCAATTTAGGAGATATTACAGCGTTGCACGTTGACATTTCCATAGTGGATAATGATAAATTAGATATTGAAGGGTTTAAATCCTGGCGTGCGGAATTTGCAAATGCAGATTTTATTCTCGAAGAAGACGGAACCTATATTTGCGGTTCCGAAGTCGAAAAAATGTCCAAATCCAAATTCAACGTGCAAACGCCTGATGAATTGGTAGAAAAATTTGGTGCGGATACCTTGCGCATGTATGAAATGTTCTTGGGACCTTTGGAACAAAGTAAACCGTGGGACACAAAAGGAATCAATGGCGTACATAATTTCTTGCGTAAATTATGGCGCTTATTTCAAATAGATGATGCGGGAAATGCGCACGTTTCAGCTGAAGCTCCTGCGCCAGAAGCATTAAAAACACTCCACCGCACAATCAAGAAAATGACAGACGATTTAGACCGTTTCTCCTTTAATACAGGCGTTTCTAACTTTATGATTTGTGTGAACGAGTTGACGGAACAAAAATGCAACAATCGTACAGTATTACAAGAACTTATTACCATGCTTTCTCCGTATGCGCCACATATCTGCGAAGAATTATGGGTGAAATTAGGAAATACTGCAGGTGAAATTAACTACGCTACATTCCCGAAATTCAATGAACTATATTTGGTGGAAGCTGCTTATTCGTACCCGGTTTCTTTTAACGGTAAAATGCGACTTAAAATTGAATTGCCAACAAATTTATCCGCAAAAGAAGTAGAAGAAGCGGTTCTTTCCAATACTGAAGCACAAAAATGGTTGGAAGGAAAAATGCCGAAAAAAGTAATTGTTGTCCCTGGGAAAATCGTGAATATCGTTTTATAATTTGGCGTTCACTTTATTGTTTCAGTGAAATTCACTTTAATTGGAAAACTTCCAGTTGTTTAAATTCTATTGGATTAAAACCAGAATAGAGCAATCGAAATTCGACATGTTGCTCCAAGTTTTCAACGGTAAAAGTACACGTAACGTATTGTTTTCCCTGAACTAATTCTGCATGTCCTATATCCTTTTGAAACAAGGATTTTTGCCCAAATCCGGACGAAATATCTATCGTTAATGGTTCACTGGCGCTTGGTAATCCGGAACTGGCGCAAAAGAACCGAACGCGGTATGTGCCTGGAACCAAAGAAATATCTGGACCATAAACTAGGTGTTTATTCAGGTGCTTTTTGTCTTCCGGATAGACTTTCAGCGAAGAAGAAGTTTTGTCTAAAACCGTAGAATCAAATTTCAAATCGTCCAGGGTGTAAATTTTAGCAAGTTTCTTTGGCTTATACGCACATAGATTTGAGCCACCCAGAAAAAATTCATCCGAATATTTATAGAGCATTACGCCAAATTGTTGAATGCTATCCGGAAATGAATCGAACCACATATCTTTACTCAAATAGATTTTCGGCTGTCTAAAAACTTCTGAAATTCTATCCGTGTTTTTTATGTCTTCGCCTTCGTGTGGCGTACTTTTAATGTTTTCAGGGTTTGCAATAGAACACCGGTAAGCGTCCCAATAATCACCAATAATTCCAATTCCCCCCAATTTATTTAGTTCTAAAATGGTAGAGCGCAAAGGTGTATACTTCCAATTGTTCGCGCGTAAAGAAGTGTAGATTGGTGTTATTGCTAAGATTAAAACGCAGGAAACACAAATGGCTTTTAGGAATTTACCCATTTTCTCAACAAAAGAATCCAGCATAAACAACACCAAAAGCAATCCTGAAATATAGGTAGCAACAAAATACCACCTTCCCATATTATTTAAAAGTACCCAATGTGCCAGAAAAATGATGGCTAGAACCGCTAAAAAATCGCTTATCAAAAATAATATCCATGGATTTTTAAACGAAAAAATAGATTTGCGAGACAGCGCAAGGATTACCACAAGGATAATTAAAACCACAAGGATTAACCAAGCGCCAATCGAAATCAGGAAATTATCTTCTTGAAATGTCAATACTTTAAGGCAATCTGAGAAAACTATTCGAATACTTTCACCAATTTGTTCCGCTGAATTGAACTTTTGAAAATTTTCCGTTACACCTGTAGCGTAGGTTTTTAACTTCAAAATAATAAAAATTACCGCTGCGATTCCTAAAGTGGAATAAAGGATAAAAAGTTTTTTGGGAAAATGTTCTGTTTTCTGATACTTGGAATAAAATAATAAAGTAAATACCAAAAGTAGAACCGTAAAAAACGCCAGATCAGAAGTCCAAATTGCCAATCCCCAGAGACCAATCGAAACCAAAAGATGGAAATGTTTTGAAAAATTCGTCAGGTCCTTTTTATGCAATAGTCGATCTAAAAAATAAATAGAAATGCCAATCAAACTATAGCTCATTCCAATTGGAAAAGAGAGAATGTTAATGAATCTTTCGTACGGAAAAAACCAAAGTACAGCAAAGATCATTAGGGTAAACGGCTGTTTGAACAATTTAGAGAAACCAATGAATCCAAGTGTTAAAAGCAGGTAATTACTTAGCGAAACAGATAGAATTGGACTGAGATTTAATACATGTATAAAAAATTGACTGATTAGCGGAATAATTGTTCCTCCTCTATCTTGCCCCCAACAATAGAAATCCGGGGGAATTTGGTAATCAAATGCCATCAAAACATTTAACGCATCATCGGAAGTAACAAGTGGATTAAATGCTAAAGAATACAAAAAAAAGGAGGAGAGAATAATAAATGCTACCAAAGAATTCCGCACAATTAAACGAGTTTTAATTTCGATAAATTTAGTATTTTAAAATAACTTTTGGCATAGCCTTTGCTTTTGCCCAAGAAACAGGTATTAATTTAAATTCTTTAACATGAAAAAGTGGACATATGTTGCTGGTTTAGTTGGTGTTCTTCTCCTGGTATCAAGCAGTGCGCTCGTAACGTATCCTTCCGTTACAAATAAATCCTTTCAAGTAGGCGAAAAATTGCGCTACAGAGTCACGTATGGCTTTATAGATGCTGGCGAAGCGATTTTAGAAATTAAATCTACCACGAAGAAAGGGAATAACCGCGAGTTGATTCAAGCAGTTGGAACTGGCCGAACGCTAGGCGGATTCAATGCGTTTTACCGTGTGGAGGATTCATACGAAACGTTTATGGATGCAAAAGGAATCTTTCCATGGTTTTTTGTGCGCCGAGTAGATGAGGGAGGATATAAAATTAACCAAGACTATGCGTTCAAGCACGACAAGTCGAAAGTGGATAACGGAAAAGGAAAAGAATTCAAAATTCCAATGGGCGTGCAGGATATGATTTCTGCGTTTTATTATGCACGAACCTTGGATTTTAAAAATATGAAAAAGGGAAAAACATTTGAATTTAAATGTTTTATGGACGATGAGCTTTACAATTTAAAAATAAAATATGTTGGCGAAGAAGTAATTCATATTCGAAAAGGTAAATTTAACTGTTTCAAGTTTGTGCCGGTCGTGCAAACAGGACGCTATTTTAAAAGCGAAGAGGACGTGAATTTCTGGGTTACCAATGATGAAAATAAAATTCCAATATTAGTGAAGGCTAAAATTCCAGTTGGTGTTGTTAAAATGCACTTGGTAGAATGGAGTGGATTAAAAAACGAACTGAAAAGCAAACTTAAATAGTTTACCTTAAATTTCCTGAATGCTACCCCGATACGAATTGGCGGTGGCATTCTTTTTTATTAAACATGCGCTTTTGATAAAAAAAACAATCTTACTTTGGGAAAAATTAGTTTAGTTTGTCTTTTACTTTAATTTTGCGCAAAAATCAAAATAATAAGAATAAATGGGGGCTCAATTCACACTTGTAGAGAAGGAGGATGTTGGAACTTTTGTTTTTCCGCACGAAGAAGTGCTAAAAACAGAAGAAGAAAGTAAATTATTGAAAAATCAGTTGGATAGAGCAATTTCTTTAGGTAACTTAGAGCATCAGAAAGTTAGAATTTATTTTGAAGATGCGAAGAAAAAGATGGTT
>JBIKZR010000076.1:0-7877 GCA_044354635.1 Crocinitomicaceae bacterium
GGATGAATCAATTTTCAAGGTTTGTTTTACGTTATTCCAATAAAAATCCTTCAAAAAATAGTGGTAAGAAAAAAAGAGAACGCCGACTAAGAACAAATAGGGTAGAAGTAATTTTACGATTCTTGTTTGTGCCATAGTGCGTAAAATAATGCCGTTTAAAATTCAGTATGTACAAAGGTAAAAAACAAATGAATTTTAATGGTGACTAGATTCAATTAAAACAATTTTTTATAATAAACCATTAGCGTTTCATTTTTAATCCTCAACTTTGTGCAATTAATTGCGTTAAATGAAGGTTGTAATTGCTAAAATAGTCTGTTTTTTAACAGTACTCTTGATGAGTAGCAATCTTGTTTTTTCTTCCATTTCTGAGTCGAACAGCAATACCATCATTCAATTAAAAAAGAAAACAAAAGAAGAACTTCAGTACTCTGATGCTTTATCGATTCCAATCCTTTCCTTCGTTCTTGAAAAAGATCCGTATGAAGAAAGTGATTTCTTTGAGGATTTATCTTTTGATTTTACTTTTTCACATGCAGCGTTATTTTCACAAGAACGCAGCAACGATTATTATTCTTATTATTTTTTAGTAGGCTCAAAGATTCCTCTTTGGTTATTGATTTGTTGTATTAAAATTTGATTTTATATCCTATCTGTTTGGTTATCAAATAGTTGATTAGTAGTCGCCAGGCTGCAAAATCAAATTCAAAAGTTAATCGACGTGTCTTGTTCTTTTTCCTGAATTAAGACAATTTCTAATTAATTTTTTGTAGTGAAAACGAGTTGTTTCAATTAGAATCAATGATACGATGCACATAAAAAGTAACGATTTTAATGTTCTACATACATTAGAAGAATTAAAACATTATCTGCCTGCACAGGCACCTTTAAAAGATTTTATTCACCATAATACATTACATGCTTTTCAAAAATCTCCTTTTTTTGAGGGGATAAATGAAGCACATGAAATTTTCGGCTACCAAGTTTTTCTTACAATTGATGCGTATCGTACGTTATTTAAAGAAGGTAAAATAAACGAAGCGGTTATAGATAGAATTTTAGCAGAAAAAGAATTTCCACTTCAAATTTGGAAGGATAAACTAATTAAACAGCTTTATCTTGAGGAAGAAATCCCTAGAATTGGCATTCTAAGAGCGAATTGGAAATCATTTTATAAGATTGATCTAGATTCTTTGGTGCATCCTATCTTATTTCGAATTATTGGAAGTTATTTAGACCAGGGGATTTCCATTTGGAATTTTCCCACAAGTGAATTAGGCTTTCTTCAATCGATAAAAGAATTGGAGCGAAATAGCTTAGTTAGCTTTTTTAAAATGACACGGGTGAAGGATTTTCTGCTTAACGAAAACTTCAACTTGGAAAGCCTCCTCAAAATCGTTGTTGGAGATAGTAATCTCTATGAACAATATATTTTTGATCAGCAATTTGCACATCCAGGATGGTCTGGGATTATAGCGGTTATTGAAGCAAATCCATCCGCTCTAATCGATTCGAAAAAGATAACATTGGAGGAGCTGATTGCGTTTGAACTTCTGCTAGAAATTGATGCTTTGGATGATTATTTCGGGACAATTTGGTCGCCTCTAGGCTTAAAACTGGATACGCTACCGGAACAACTTTTTGCTCCAGTTGAACGGAGAGAATCCACTACTGTAAAACAAATTTGGCAGGAAGCTTTCGAATGGACGTATTTCGATCAGGTTTTGAAAGGTCTGCAATATCCAACCGATGTTTTAAAGCAAACGAAAAAGCCAACTTTTCAGGCGCTATTTTGTATCGACGACCGCGAATGTTCCATCCGAAGGTATATTGAACACGAGGATGAAGCGTGTCAAACATTTGGTACAGCAGGTTTTTTTAATGTGGAATTTTATTTCCAGCCCGAAAAAAGTAATTTTTACACTAAAGTTTGTCCTGCCCCAGTGACGCCAAAACACCTCATTAAGGAAGTGGGAAATACAAACCAGGCGAAAACAGATTTCCACTTCGAAAAACATTCTCATGGTTTATTGGCTGGCTGGATCTTAACGCATACGTTAGGATTTTGGTCTGCTTTGCGTTTGTTTTTGGCCGTATTTAAACCAACGTTAAATGCTGCATCGGTAACTTCTTTTCGACACATGGATAAACATTCCATTTTGTCTATTGAGAATACAAACGGGGAAGTAAACGAAGCTGGATTGCAAATTGGTTTCACAATCGAAGAAATGGCAAATCGAGTGGAAGGATTGCTGAGAAGTATCGGTTTGATTACTGATTTTGCACCTTTGATTTATGTTGTTGGCCACGGAGCGAGTAGCGCAAACAATACGCATTATGCAGGATACGATTGTGGCGCATGTTCCGGTCGACCAGGATCTGTAAATGCGCGCGTTGTTTCTCACATGGGAAATCACCCCAAAGTTCGCGAGATTTTAAAAAATCGCGGATTGGAAATTCCTGTTGCAACGCAATTTGTTGGAGGATTACACGATACTTCGCGCGACGAAATGGTATACTACGATCTAAAAGTGCTTTCGGAAGGTAATTTTGAAGACCATCTTTTAAATGCTCAAAAATTTGAGACTGCTCTAACTTTAAATGCTAAAGAGCGTTCGCGGCGTTTTGTGTTGATTAATTCAAAAAAATCTACTGAGAAGATTCACAAAATGGTAAAACTTAGAACGGTTTCGTTATTTGAACCGCGACCAGAATTAAACCATGCAACGAATGCACTTGCGATAGTAGGAAGAAGAAATTTCTCGAAAAATGTATTTCTCGATCGGAGATCTTTTCTAAATTCCTTTGATTATTCCACGGATTTGAAGGGGGATTATTTAGTGACAATTCTAAATGCTGTAGCTCCAGTTTGTGGCGGAATCAATCTTGAATATTATTTCTCTAGAGTGGATAACAATAAACTTGGCGCTGGAACAAAATTACCACACAATGTGATGGGATTATTGGGCGTTGCAAATGGAATCGATGGGGATCTAAGAACTGGATTGCCCAGTCAAATGATTGAAGTGCACGATCCTTTGCGGCTTCTCGTTGTTGTGGAACATTTCCCGGACGTTGTCTTGAAAACACTCCACCGAAATCCTTCTACCTACGAATGGTTCAAAAACGATTGGGTAAAACTAGCAGCCGTCAATCCCGAAACAAAGGAAATACATGTCTTTTCAGAAGAAAAATTTATTCCATATTTCCCTTTGATTACAAAACTTCCTGAAGTTTCAGATTTGGAAAAATGGATTGAATCAACCCATGTTAATTTACCTGTTTATATATTAAAAGATGCTAATTATGGAATGGTTCATTAATGTATTTATCCTGCTTCCGTTAATTGGATTTCTTACAAGTCTAATTATTCCTAAGCGAAAAGAGAATCTGCTATCGTGGATTTCCTATACAACAGTTGGTATTCAGTTGTTCTCAGCGCTTGGTTTTATTTCCTTTTGGCTGTTCAACAAAGCGAAAGTAATTAATGTGAAGGAGTTTTCTATCTTCAAAGCAAAGGACTACGATTTCTACGTAGATTTTTATTTCGATAGGATTACTGCAACGTATTTACTTGTTGGTGCAATTTTGACGTTTATTATCACCATTTACAGCCGCTATTACCTGCACAGAGAAAAGGGATATAAACGTTTCTTTAACGTGATTTTATTCTTTTACCTAGGATTCAATATCGTCATTTTTTCCGGTAATCTTGAAACCATGTTCATCGGCTGGGAAATTTTAGGGATTTCCTCTTTTATGTTAATTGCATTCTATCGGGACAGATATCTTCCAGTGAAAAATGCCGTAAAGGTTTTCTCTATTTACCGTATCGGTGATGTGGGTGTTATATTAGCGATGTGGCTGAGTCACCATTTATGGCATGAGAACATATCGTTTTACAAACTAGGGAATTACGAACTGGTGCACGAGCATTTGGCGAATCATTCCATGATGGGTTTTGTGATTTCTCTTATGATCTTTATTTCAGCCGCTGCTAAATCTGCACAATTTCCTTTTTGCTCCTGGTTGCCACGCGCAATGGAAGGTCCAACGCCTTCAAGTGCAATATTTTATGGTTCGCTTTCGGTACATATTGGGGTTTTCCTAATGATGAGAACATACCATTTTTGGGAACACCAGATTTCGTTTAGAATTTTCGTGGGAAGTATTGGCTTAATTACAAGTTTAATTGCAACATTCTCAGCGCGGGTGCAAGCAACGGTTAAAAGTCAGATTGCTTATTCCTCCATTGCTCAAATTGGCCTCATATTCGTTGAAATTTCACTCGGACTTGAAACGATTGCTTTGTTGCACGTCGCAGGAAATGCTTTCTTAAGAACGTACCAATTATTGGTTTCCCCATCTGTGGTAAGTTACAAAATCAGAGAGCAGTTTTACAACTATATTCCTCGCTATAAAACAATTGAAGATTCTTGGCCTAAACGACTTGAATATTCCGTATACATTTTGAGTTTAAAGGAATGGAATCTGGATTCATTCATGTATAAAAGTTTATGGAATCCTTTAAAACGATTCGGTTCTAAGTTGCGCTTTATAACCTTTAAAAATGTATTTTATCTTTTTGCTGTGGTTTTTGTTTCGGGAATAATACTCGCCTATTATCCAAAACTAGTCAACCCGACATGGCGGTTTTATCTGCCGTTGATCTATGGGTTTTTAGGTTTGGTAATGGTGGTGAAAGCATTCACAGAAAGGGCAAGTGTTCGCTTAAGTTGGAGTTTGATTCTCACCAACCATTTGAGTATTGCGCTCGCTATTTCTTTCAATGAACATTTTGATTTTTCCCACCATATCTGGTATTTAAGTGGCGTCCTAATCTCTGGAATTGTCGGTTATTTGTGTATTCAGCGTTTGCGAAAATTAGAAAAATGGGTGAGTTTAGATCAATTCTATGGCCACATTCAAGAACATCCAAAAATTGCGCTTGTTTTTCTAATTGCATGCCTTGGAGTTGCTGGATTTCCTATCACTCCGACTTTTATCGGGGAAGATTTGATCTTTTCGCACGTGCATGAAAACCAAGTGCTTTTAGCAACATTTATTGCTTTGAGTTTAATTATCAATGGCCTTGCTGCGATTCGTATTTATGCGCGAATATTTTTAGGTCCGTCAAGTAAAAACACGATTGGTGCTGCAAAACGCTCCGCATAATTTAAATTTAAAATTTTAAAAACATGAAAACAATTTCTTTAAAATCAGGTGTTACGCATTTGAAAAATCATTGGAAAGACGACCTTTTATCTGGATTTAGTGTTTCCCTTATCGCACTGCCACTTTGTCTTGGAATTGCTATTGCATCGGGATTTCCGCCAATTTCAGGGATTTTTGCGGCAATTGTTGGGGGGATTTTTGTTTCCCGAATAAATGGCTCTTTTTTAACAATCGCTGGTCCCGCAGCTGGATTAATCGTGGTAAATCTTGGTGCAATCGAAAGTCTTGGCGGCGTTTGGACGGAATCTAATCCCGGCGGACTTCCTTATGCTCTCGCAGCTATTTTCATCGCTGGACTCATCATCTTTTTATTTGGATTGTTAAAAGTTGGAAAATTAGGCGATTTTTTTCCGTCTGCTGCGGTGCACGGTATGTTGGCTGCTATCGGAATTATCATTATCGTAAAGCAATTATTTCCTGCTTTAGGAACGAAAGCAACTGGAAAAGAATTGTATCAAGTGATGGCGCAAATTCCTGCCGCATTTAGAGCAATGGATTGGCACGAAGGATTAATTGCTGGGATAAGCCTACTTATTTTGTATGTCCATTCAAAAATTAAAAGTAAAGTAATAAAGAAAATTCCTGCGCCATTAATTGTGTTATTGGTAGCTGTTCCAACTGCAGAATTTTTTCACCTACATGGAAATACCTTTGTCGATCTTCCGAATAATCTTTCTAAAAGCATTGTAACGCCAGATTTCAGCAAGATTTTATCCAGTGTTTTCTGGACAGCTGTTCTGACAATTACCTTGGTTTCTGCCATTGAAAGTATTTTAAGTGCCTTGGCAGTTGATCAGTTGGATCCGAAAAAACGCAAAGCAAATTTAAACCAGGATCTGATAGGAATGGGAGCAGGAACTGCACTTTCTGGTGCAATTGGTGGTTTGCCGATGATTTCTGAAATTGTTCGGAGTTCCGCAAATATTGGCTACGGCGCGAAATCGCAATGGTCTAACTTTTTTCATGGTCTATTTTTATTCATTTTTATTCTTTCTCTGCGACCTATCATAGAAATGATTCCACTTTCTGCACTTGCAGGAATGTTGATATTTACAGGTTTCCGATTGGCTTCACCAAAAGAATTTAAGCACATGTGGGAAATTGGGAAGTCTGAATTCAGTGTTTTTGTGGTAACCTGTGTAACGGTTCTCGCAACGGATTTATTACTTGGAATTGCAGTTGGGATCGTTTTAAACTTAATCATTTTAGTCACTAAAGGACAAGCTTTTTCAAAGCTATTTTTCGTTTCTTCATCTGAAAAGGATGGTGTTGTGTTTTTGGAGGGTGCGCTATCTTTTTCCAATTATCTTGGATTGAAAAAATTAATTAATGCGCAAAATGGAAAGGAAAAACAGGTTTTGGATTTCACCAAAGTGAACTATATTGACCATAACGTTATGCACCATCTGGAAGATTTGCGCAAAAATTACGAGCGTGAAGGAAAAGAATTAGAGTTGAGAGGACTGAGTGAACTTGCTCCTACAAGTGAGTTTCCAACATCTGAAAGAAAAAGAGGCGGGAAATTTAATGTTTCACTTTCTAACCGCGATCGCGTCCTTCAAAAATTCGCCAACGAAAATGGATATGGATATAACCCAGGTTCAATTTTTGGATATGAATTTAGAAACTTTAAGTTACTTTCCAATCTAACAGTTGATCGCGCTCAAAATATTCTACTTGGGAAAAATTTTCAAGTTGCAGATGTGGAAGCCACAGAAAGATTGGATTTGAGTGGCGGAAAATTAAGTTTTACAGCTTTTATTATGCCTAAAACGGATAAACCGCTTTTCAGATTGGGAAACTTGAGTTTTTTCGATAGCATTCAAGAACTGTTTTCTAAAAAGGATATCCGATTTGATGCGCATCCCAATTTTTCGGATTATTACTTGTTAACAAGCGATATGGAAGCGGAAACTAGAAAATTATTTACAGCAGATGTTCTAGATTATCTAGAAACCAATCGGGACTTTAAAATCGAAGTTAACGACCAGTTTGTTTTAATCTTCAAGGAACAGAGACTTTTGAGCGTTGCTGAAATTGACGAATTAATCCATTTCAGTAAAGATCTTTTAGCGTTATTTGCTAAAAATTTAAAAGAATGATTCGGAAAACACTTTTTTCAGTTGGTGCAGCATTTTTTCTATTTAATGCCTTTTCTCAAAAGGAAATTTCCACACAATCCCACGCTTGGGTGATGTATACAGGAAACCATAAACTGATGGAACGCTGGGGAATTCATGCGGAATACCAATGGCGAAGAAGTGATGTGTTTGAAAATTGGCAACAATCTCTCTTGCGTCTGGGCGTCGATTATTATACCAAACAAAACACCCAAATAACACTTGGATATGGTTGGATTCGATCTTTTCAATATGGTGAACAACCGATAATTCATAACAATAACGAACACCGAATTTGGGAGCAGTATATCCTGAAAAACAAGATTGGAAAGGCAGAAATTCAACACCGTTATCGATTGGAACAGCGATGTATAGAAAATTGGACTAAAAATTCGGAGGGTTCCTTTTTCCAAGATGGATTTTTGTTCCGCCAACGACTGCGTTACAGGTTTTTACTAACCATTCCATTGTCGCGAAAGGAATGGAAAGATAACACACTTTTTCTGTCGGTTTATGACGAAC
>JBIKZR010000054.1:0-8999 GCA_044354635.1 Crocinitomicaceae bacterium
GATTAGCTTCTACGTTTAGCCAGCAAATGGATTTTGATAAATCTTTTGAATACATTAACAAAGCCTTGCGAATTGACCCAAAGTATCGGGATGCGTATATAATGAAAGGTTCTAATTACTTGTTTTTAAACAAACCGGATTTAGCAAAATCGTCTTATGAAACAGCTGTGCAGCAAGACCCGAATTTTTACGAAGGGTATTTAATGTTGGGAGCTTTATACCAAGCGGAAAACAATAAAATATGTATCGAATACTATAAAACAGCTGCGGAATTAAAACCAAAAAACACAGAGGTGCTTTTTTCGCTTGCTTATGCGGAACAGTTATTTGGTAAAGCCGAAAACGCACTAGTGATTTACCGGAAAATGATTCAAATTGATACTGCTTATTTTCAAGCGCTGAATCAAATTGGAGTAATCAAGCAATACGATTACAACGAAATCGATAGCGCAATTTATTATTATAATTCAGCAATTCAAACGGAACCTAGATTTGTCGAGGCATGGCATAACTTAGGAACATGCTACGAGGCGCAAGGTGAAACTACTAGAGCGTTGAAATCGTATGCGAAAGCATTAAAATTTAATCCGGAATTTACATTGTCACGCGACCGAGCAAATGCGCTTCAATAATGCGCATAAATCCAAAAATAATTCAAGTTGCAGGTGACGCATTAATTCCTTTGGCCGGTTATTTTTGGTGGGAATGGAACCTATATTATATTCTGTTGTTTTACCTCTTGGATTATATTTCTAACGAGATTTTTCTCCACGTAAAATCCAAAAAAATTCAATCTTCTCAAAACACACCGCCAATAATTTGGATTAAAAACGCAATAATCAGTTCTTTTTTGCTACTATTTAGTGTTTTGTGCGTTCACTTCGCCATGTTGTTTATTTCTCCTGGTATTCAATTTACAGACGAGTTATTGCGTTTTTGGAAATACAAAGACCTTGGAATTGAGCAAGGATATATTCTTGTACCCTTGATTTTTCTGGTAGGATTTCAGCGCTATAAAATGGAATTTGTAGCCACCACTCAATTTAAAAACATTCCGATGAAGGAGCTATGGAAACAACATATTATAGGCCATTTTGCTATTTTGGCTTTTTCTTGCACCGTTATCGGATTGTCTGCTTTTACTGTTTTTCCGGAGATTGTTTATATTTCTGCCCTTATTGTAGCCTCCAGTATTTTTCAGCTTCTGCGCGTAAATCGCTAGTTTAGTTGTTTTTCTTTAGCCATCTCGGCAATAAAAATGCGCCAATAAATAAATAGGGGAAATAGGAAATTAACCGCCAAAGGATTGCCAAAGCGGCTAAAAGTAAAGTGGATTGACTAAACGAGACAAGCAATTCCCCAAATGCAAATTCGGCCACACCACTTCCGCCAGGAGTAGGGCTTACCAGCATAAATAACCACAAAACCAATTGTTTTCCTAAAATAATAATGTGATCTATAAATCCTAAATGTAAAAATGCTTGCAGTATTGCATTGATGACAAGGTAACGGGAGGTCCAACTTGCGCAGGTTAAACCAAAGATTTTTAACCAATAACCAAAGGATTCATTACGCATCACTTTTGAAGACGTTTCAATGTCTTTTCCCGTTTGAATGGCTTTGTCTTTCCAGCGCCGTAAAACGGGCAAACTGAAAATCGATTTAAGCAGCCATGTTGCCAAACTTGGGAACAAGAAGATACTTGAAAACAGAAACAAACACGCCAAAAGAATTGCCGAAAATCCAATCCAAAAAACCCATTCAATGCGCATCGAACCCTCTATGGCTCGCGGGAATAATTGTGCGCTTTCAATGAATAGAAATACAAAAGGAATCATAATAACATAGAATAAATTGTCCATCATTGCCGTGATAAACACAATGGCAGTTGCTCGACCAAGTTCAATTTTTTCTTTGTTTAAAATAAACATGGCAACAGCTGCGCCACCAACAACTCCTGGTGAAAGCGCAGAAGCAAATTCCCACAATAAAATGACATAAAAACTGGATTTCCAGCTTAAATCGTAATGGGTTAACAGTCGAATTCGCCACATATAGAAAAAATCTCTTCCGGCAACAAAAAGGATTGCTGTGATTAACCAAATCAACGATTGATTTGTCCAGGAAATAGCGGATAACACATCGGATAATTTTTGTTTTCGATATTCGCCATCAGCGGATAGGTAAAATTCTTTGCTGTCGCCAAGATCTACCGAACCATTTTTATTGAAATCCACCCACGCATAATTTCCATGGCCTTTTTCTACCTTTAAAAAATGTACTTCCGAAACACTTCTATACACCATCCATCCTGCGACAAGCAGTCCAAGTGCAATTGCCATCCAAATTTTCCATCCTTTGAAGGATTTTTGTATGATTGATGCGTCTGACATTTATTTAACGGGAGAAATTTGTAGCTTAATATCCCAATTTGCTCGAACCCTTGTTGGGGCAGAATACCAATAAACACTTTCCGGTTGCACGTCATTATAAATGTCTCCAGTGTCCCAAATTCCATTTTGATTACTGTCCGAAATTATTCTAAATTGGTATTCATTTGGGCTGAGTTCATTGAAAACATGGGCGTTTGGTTGGTTTAAAACGATACGCCGAGCAACGTTAGAATTTTGAAGTAACTCGACAATTATAGGCTCTTTAAAATTGGAAAGATCTAGAATTATTGCGCCATAATCTTTTGCTAAGGAAAATTTTAAATTTGCTTTCACGGCATCACTCTTTTCACCTTGCACCGTTGTAATTGCGCCAGGTTTAAAAGTAATATCCAGTTGTTTGAGCGTATCTCTATTTAGTTCCAAAAACAAGGTGTTTTGCGAAATTTTCGTTTTAAAAGGAATAAAAAGAGTACTATCTCGCGGGTTTTTTACTTCAATTTTTGAGGAATCAACCGCGGAAATCAAATCATTGCACTGAAAAGAAATTACTTCACTCGGCGCAATAATCGCATTGAAAAGGGGTTTTAACTGAATTTTAGCGATTTTTTCTTTTTGTGTAACACGCAAAGAAAGCGTGTCCGATCGACCCTTCGTATTTACTCTAATTTGAAAATCAGAAACTTCTTTTTCTTGTGTGAAAAGTTGCACGCTATCCGATGAAATAGTTCGAATAAATTCCTTTTCCACGGGTTTATTTTGAATAAAAAAAGTAGCATTTTCGATTGGAAAATTCGCACCAAGTAAAATACTTCCAGGCGCAGAATACCGAACATTTCTTATCTTTTTCGCTTCTTTTGGTTTAAAAACGCGAATTGGAATGCTATCCACTATGGAATTAACCAACTGAATTTCTTTTGTTTTAAACCCTAGACTTTCTGAATTCTGAATTCGAAGATCCTTATTTTGATCTAAAAAAGCTTTCACAAAATACGTCCCAGTTTTTAAAAAGGAAAACGTTGCTAAACCAGAAAGATCTGTATTGGCAAAATAATATGGTTTTAAGGAGTCTTTGTGTGTAAATAGTCCAACAGTAGCATTGGCAATGGGTTGGTTTGTCCAGGCATCCGTTGCGCGAACGGAATATTGAAGAGAATCCAACGTTTCTCCAGTTGAAAAAACATAGTACATCAAAGAGTCGTTATTTTCAGAAAGATCTTTGACTGTTCGGTTCAAATAAATTACATAAGTGGTATTTTCTTCCAGCGTTTCTTCCCAAGATATTTCCACTGTTTTTTTGGTTAAAGTAGTTTTGGGTGTTGCATGGTTTGGAATAAAAATTACAGTTTGCTGCGGATTATTTAATTGCACGTATTCGTCAAACGTAATTTTAACACTTTTTCCTTTAAAATTTATGCTTTCATTTCCTGGAATTGTTTTTCCTGCAACTGGTATTGGCGCAACTTCATCCTTCTCACCTCCGGAAATTTCTCCTACTTGCGCGCACGAAAGCAACATTAAAAAAGGAAGACAACCGATTATATTCTTTCTGAAAGCCATATACAAAGTTCATTTAAATAAATGGAATCTATTGAATCAAAAGCGGAAAGAGTTGTGCTATCGATATCCAAAACACCAATTACTATTCCTTGTTGAAGAATCGGAATAACAATTTCACTTTTGGATAAAGCGCTACAGGCAATGTGTCCTTCGAATTTTTCGACGTCCTCCACACTAATTGTTTCGCCTAGCTCCCAAGATTTTCCACAAACGCCCTTTCCTTTTTGGATTCTAGTGCAGGCAATAGGACCTTGAAATGGCGCAAGCACAAGTTCATCGTTCTTAACTAAGTAAAAACCAACCCAGAAAAAATCAAAGGCTTCTTTTAAAGCCGCACACGTATTCGCCAAATTTGCAATTGTATCCGTTTCTTCTCCTACAAGCGCTTTGATTTGAGGAAGTAATCCTTGATAAATTTCCTCTTTTGTGCCGACTACTTTGATTAAATCTTCTGTCATTGTAAAAATTGTTCCTAACAAAATTGCCTTTTTTATATGGATTCTGCAATTATTTAGTTATCTTCAATTAACAAACCTAAATTATGTTAGAAAAAATCGCCCTAGAAAAAGTACTGTTTCTCGATATAGAAACCGTCCCACAAACCTATCAGTTTCCAGATTTGGAAGAACCAGCAAAACACCTGTTTGAGATGAAAACCTGTTTTATGCAAAACGATGAAAAATCATTTGAGCAGTTGTACAACGAGCGCGGTGGAATTTATGCTGAATTTGGTAAAATCGTATGTATTTCTGTCGGTTTTGTCCGCGATACTTCTACTGGTCGTCAAATTCGAATGCGATCGTATTACCACGATGACGAAGAAACCTTATTAAAGCAATTCAAAGGTTTGTTAGAAGAACATTACAACACGCCGTACCATATTTTATGTGGCCATAATGCCAAAGAATTTGATTTTCCGTATATCTGTCGGCGGATGCTGATTCACGGCATTAAATTGCCCGCTATTTTGAATATTACAGGAAAGAAACCTTGGGAAATTAGCCATTTGGACACGTTGGAATTATGGAAGTTTGGCGATTATAAAGCATTTACTTCGTTGGCGTTGTTGTGTCATGTATTTAAGATTCCAACACCGAAGGATGATATTTCCGGTGCGGATGTTGCCCGTGTTTACTATGAAGAAAACGATTTGGAACGCATAAAAGTTTACTGCGAAAAAGATGTTTTAGCCTTAATTCAATTGTTTCTTCGAATGCGCGGGGATCAATTGGTGGAGGAAAGCGAAGTACAATTTTCTTGAATGTAAAAAAAATGATAAAAAAGAGGCTGCTTGAAGAAGTCAGCCTCTTTAAGAAATAAAGATTTTTATTAAGGTATTTATTGAATGAAAACGGTTTCTTCCGATGTTACTTCTTGTTCAATTTTAATAATCCCCTGTCCATCTTGACCATCTTTTGACGCTTCAATGTTTAGAACCGCAACTCCCGCTTGTCCCAATTGGTAAACATCGTTGAAATTAAAACGTGCTTCTCCAACAAGGTTAGTTACTGTTGTATCGTACAAAGCAACATTTGCAGGCTGTCCAGTTGTAGATTGACCATAAAGGACAACTTGAGCTCCTGAAACGAAATCATTCGCTGCATCACGAACATATATTACAGCAATAGTGTCTTTTTTCTCACGACAACCAGAAGAAAAACCAATTCCCATTAGCGCAATGAAAGTAACTAGTAGTGATTTTTTAAATAGTGTATTCATAGTACAATTAATTAGGTAAATAAACTGTTTCAACAGTTGTAATGTGGGCACGACAGCGAACATATGCTTGTGCTTGCTTTGGATCTTGTTTTACAAGAACATCAAAATAAGCAACGGTGTTTTCTTCGCCTGCTTTAGTATAATAGTCATCCAAGCTGAAAGCGGCAAATCCAGAAGAGTTTGTCACCAATGTATCAACATATGGGAGAGTTGTTGGCGTTGAGTTTACATCGCCAATAATAATTACTTTTGCATCTTTAACTAATTCATTGCTCGCGGAGCGCACAAAAATCTTAAGTACAGACGGATCATCGTTTTTACATCCCGTAAAAAGAGCGAATGCTACTAAAAACAAAAAAGATGTAAAACTTACTTTTTTTAATTTATTCATATAATTAATTCAAATAATTTATTCAAACTTGATGCCCAAAGATAAACTAATTTTAAATTAATCCGACAACATTGTTCTTCTTAATTTCTTACCTTCGCGCAGCATTGCAGTGTAGGATAGTTTAAACAATAAAAGGCACAAAAAAGTTACACTTTCATTGCATTTTACTGCGGGAACATTAAAAATAACGGTTTACAAAAAGTAAAATCGAACATTATGAAATCAAAAATAGACGCTATAATGGCCGAAATAGAGTCCTTTAACATAAAGGATTTAAAGTCATTGGAAGAATATAGGATTCGTTTTTTAGGATCAAAAGGAATAGTCAAAAACATGTTTGGGGAATTGAAAACTGTTCCCGGAGAGCAAAAACGAGAGGTCGGTCAGCTATTAAATAACCTAAGAATAGTAGCAGAGGATAAATTAAATTCTGCAAAGGAAAATTTAGAATCTACCGCAAGCGATACGGAAAAAATAGACTTTTCTCGTCCCGGTGATGTGGATGAAATTGGTGCACACCATCCGCTTTCTTTGGTTAGAAGGGAGATAATTGAGATTTTCAATAGAATTGGGTATACCGTTTCGGAAGGACCAGAAATAGAGGACGATTGGCATAATTTTTCTGCTTTGAATTTTCCACCAGAACATCCTGCTCGTGACATGCAAGACACTTTTTTCATTGAAAAAGGAGAGAAAGAAATTGCGTTGCGTACACATACAAGTTCAGTTCAAGTTCGGGTAATGGAAAATTCCAAACCTCCAATCCGCACAATTTCCCCTGGTCGCGTGTACAGAAATGAAGCAATTTCTGCCAGAGCGCACTGTTTTTTCCACCAAGTGGAAGGTTTATATATTGATAAAAATGTTTCCTTCGCGGATCTAAAACAAACGCTGTTGTATTTTGCAAAAGAGTTATTTGGTGAAAAAGCACAAATACGCTTACGTCCGTCCTATTTTCCATTTACTGAGCCAAGCGCAGAAGTAGATGTATCGTGCACAATTTGCAATGCGAAAGGCTGCAATGTTTGTAAAAACTCCGGATGGTTGGAGATTCTTGGCTGCGGAATGGTAGACCCAAGCGTTTTGGAAGCATGTGGAATTGATTCAAAGGAATATTCTGGTTTTGCTTTTGGAATGGGAGTTGAGCGTATTGCCCAGTTGAAATACAAGGTAAATGATTTGCGTTTGTATTCGGAGAATGATGTGCGCTTTTTAAAACAGTTTACAGCAGGAATTTAATTAAAAACGAAAAATAAAATGGGATTATTTAGCTCCAAACCAAAAAGTGTTTTTCCATGGATACACATTACAACGGAAGAGCAATTGCTTGAAGCATGGGATAACAACTCGGGAAACACGCAGCTTTTTTTTAAACATAGCACGCGATGCAGTATTTCTTCCATGGCGCTTTCTCGATTTGAAGAAAAATGGGACAAGGATGAAAAGCGGTGTACGGCCTATTTTATTGATTTAATTGCCTATCGATCTGTTTCCAATCTTCTAGAAAAAATAAGTGGTATTGTGCATCAATCGCCACAAGTAATTGTAGAGCAAAATAAAGAAGTTATTTATTCTGCTACCCACTCCGAAATTGATGCGCTTTACATTCAGAAATTATTACCAACGGAAAAAGCATGAAAAAATACCTACTGATTACTGTAATTTTAGCACTAATTGCTGCAATGGTAATTGTGCCTTTGCTTTCGAAAAAACAAGATGTATCTGCTGAAGAAGAAATTCCAGCAACATTTGGATTCAAAGATAATCTTGCAACAAAGTGGGACGAAACAATTGAGTTGACCATAAATATAAACCAAGAGGACGTTGTAAAACTAGAACTGATTTATAACGATAGTGTTTTTCAAACGTGGAAAAATCCTAACGGAAATATTACCACCAAATTCAACGCAGGATTTTATGGACTCGGCACGCGTACGCTGCAGTTGCTTTCTACTCTTAAGGACGGCACAACCAGTTTGGATAGTCGGATGGTGCGTGTTTTGTCAGATGTTGTTCCAGAATTATGGATTGCGACAATTTTAAACAGCTATCCACATAATCCAACTAGTTTCACACAAGGGTTAGAATTCAACGACAATATTTTGTACGAAGGAACGGGTCAAAAAGGGCAAAGTATTGTTGCGCAGGTAAATTTGAATACCGGAGAACAAACGAAGAAGATTGGTTTGGATGGAAATTATTTTGGAGAAGGAATAACGATTTTAGGCGGTAAGTTATACCAACTTACGTGGGAAGAACAAAAGTGTTTTGTGTACGATAAAAAAACGTTGCAACTGGAAAAAGATATTCCATACATCGGAGAAGGGTGGGGATTGTGTAACGATGGCTTTTCTTTGATTATGTCGAATGGAACAGAGCGGCTAACATTTCGAAATCCTCTTACGTTTGAGATAGAACGCACCATTGAAGTTTATTCTCATTTAGGTCCTGTTTCCAATTTGAATGAACTTGAATATGCCGACGATTTAATTTATGCCAACATTTGGATGACGAATAAAGTCGCAGTAATTGATCCAAGAAATGGGAAAGTTTTGTCTGAAATTGATGCAACCAACCTAATACAAGCTGGGCGCGGAAGTGGAGATGTTTTGAACGGTATCGCTTACAATGCTAAAACGAACAAATGGTATATGACCGGAAAAAACTGGAGTAAACTGTTTGAAGTAAAATGGTCTAAGCCAACCGTTTAATACAATCGGTTTTTTTTCTAACGTTAAATCTTACTGCTCGGAGTTTGTTTCAAAGGTTGTAAACGGATTGAAGCGATCCATTGTGTTTACTTCTTTCAATACACTATTTTCAACGCGCACCACCCGACCAGGAAATTTCTCCACCATGGTCATATCGTGTGTTGCCATTAAAACTGCTGTTTTTTCTTCTTGTGCGATGGCTAGTAAAAGTCGCATTATTTCTTGAGA
>JBIKZR010000336.1:0-2939 GCA_044354635.1 Crocinitomicaceae bacterium
CTAATTCACACCAGTCCAAAAGATGGCGCTGACAATAAACGTATTGCTTTTTTGCATCCAAAATCAACAGAAAGTATTTTGGTAGAATTATGTCAAGAGAAAAGTTGAAATAAACTTTCGGAAGATGTTGCATGAAACGTTTGCAAACCAAATCTTTCTGCTCCCTCTATATGTTGGATAGAATCGTCAATAAACAGCGTTTTTTCTGGTATTAATTGCTGTTCTTCACAAACAAATTCAAAAATCTCTCTATTTGGTTTGCGCAAATGGATTTCATTTGAAAAATAGATTTTCGTGAAAAAATCCTCCATTGGCTCCTCCGTTGTTTTCGACCATTCTCTTCGTACAACCGGAACGTGCAATTCATTCGTATTACTCAATAAAAAGATAGGGTATTTCTTTTTTAACCGCTTCAACAAGTCTGTTTTTTGAGACGGAACATCCAGAATCATAGCATTCCATGCCTGAACAACCTTATTTGGAGAAGTTCCAGGTTTTAAAAATGGCAACAAACTATTGATAAAACGCTGTGCAGAGATATTTCCGGTTTCAAAATCATCGAAAAGATTGGTTTGTGCTGCTTGACTATAGACGGAATTAAAATCCAACATGCCCAATTTTTCAAACGCATGAATGGTTTTTTCATAATCAATAGAAATAATAACACCTCCCAAATCAAAAATAAGTGCTTCTATAGAATTGGATACCATACTGTAAATTAAAGTAAATTATTGCGCAGATGCAAGTTTTTAATTATTTCAACTTTAAGGAGAATCCAACTTTTTTAACCAAAAAAAAAGGATGAGTAAAACCCATCCTTTCGCGTTATATTAAAATAACTTATTTTTTGTTCAATGTAAGATTCAATTCATACGAAACTACACTTAGAACCTTTTCTCCAGATTCTGGATCAGGTTGCATTCCAGCTAAATTTAATGCTGCAAAGTCAAGATCAAATTTCCCATTGATAGTAACTTTTTTATCATCACTTTTCATTTTTACAGGAATACTTTGTTTCATTTCTTGTCCTAAAACAGAAATAACAGCATCTAATTTTCCATTCTCATATCCGTTTACAGTTACGGTTACATTTGGATTCTCAGCTGTGAAAAAGAAAACAGTATCTTTCAAATGGCCTGTTAAATATGCTTTTTTATCCTCCGGTAATGTTTCATCTTCCGTAACGATAGAATTCATGTCGATTGTAAATTTCCCAGCGACAAGGTTTTCACCTTCCATCTCAATTGTTCCTTCTGTAAATTGAACAGAACCAACGTGGAAGTATTCTGCACTTTTACTTCCTTTCCACTTCAAGGAAGAGGTTTCAGTATCTAAAGAATAAGTTGTTTTTTCAGCTGCTTTATCGGAACCTCCGCAAGACGCTAATGTAATCGCTGCTATAGCAATAAATAAAAAGTTTAATTTTTTCATATCTGTTATTTTTTTTACAAATATAAGTAAATAAATATACCATGGTAAATAAATTTATTATTTTTTTAAATCTTCCTTTTAGCAGTATCCATTTTTTAAAAAGAACTATCTTCGAAAGAAAAAAATGAAACTTTTCTTGAATAGTTCTGAGTACATCGAAACCGATTCCGCAATCGATATTTCAATACCAATGGTTGCAGGAGATGGAAATTTGCGTGCTTGGTATGTCGATCCTCCAACAATGGAACCTGTGCGCGCAAATGGATATATTGGTTCTGTCAAGGAAGGTGGTTCGGTTAATTTCCGAAATATATTTTTTAATCCACACGGACATGGCACGCATACAGAATGTTTAGGCCATATTACTGAAGAAGTATATTCTGTAAATAAAGTTCTGAAAAATTATTTTTTTAAAGCGCAGGTTATTACAATTGCACCAAACCAGATTTTCAACGAGGAATACCAGGAATTGGACCAATGTATAACGGTAGATCAATTAAAGGATATTAAGTTTGAAAATGACATTCAGGCATTAGTAATTCGAACTTTACCAAATGCGGAAATGAAAGCGCATAAAAATTACTCCGATACGAATCCTGCATACGTGCAGTTGGAATGTATGGAAGTAATAAACCAACTTGGCATTAAACACTTACTATTGGATCTTCCATCGGTTGATCGGGAAACGGATGGCGGGAAACTTGTTTTTCACCACGCATTTTGGGGAATACCAGATAATCCGGATTTTGAGAGAACCATCACAGAATTAATTTTTGTGGAGGATAGAATTTCGGATGGCCTTTATGTATTGGAAATGCAACTTGCTTCCTTTGAAAATGACGCGTCGCCATCTCGCCCTGTATTGTATGCGATAGAAAAAGTATGAAAACAAAAAAAAGGTTGATCCCCATCAACCTTTTTTCACACTGTTAGTAGTAAATTAATTTTCATTAGTGTAGTATTCAACAAACTTCCAAAGTAGTAATCTGGAAGAAAACCAGTAGAGAATTCAGGTAACTTCTTACGTGTATACGAGATACAAAAATCAGTATCGAATTGACAAGAACTGTTATACTCTTTTATCAAACTAGAAAATGAAAACTGCCTCTCCAAGCAGCATGTCTTTCCAATACCTCAATTTTCCTAAGAAGATTACTTGAATCCCCTCCTTAATTCTAAACTAAATGTACTTTCTTTTTATAATTAATCTTCAGACAATGAATATTTTCAAAGACTGACTGAATAAATAGTGCCCTTCAGTTATTTTTGACTTAAAGGTTTTCAATAATTTTGAAGAAAATATCTCTTTTCGCAGGCGAAAGTGGCACTTCGGATTTATCTTTCATTACAACAGATCCTCCATTTCCTTTATCGTAGCGGTCCACGTAATCTAAATTAATCAAATGCGATTGTTGGATGCGCAGAAAATTATGTTGCGTCAAGAGCGTTTCGTATTCTTTTAGTGTTTTTGAAACCAAGATTTTCTTTCCCCCAACCAAAAAGAAAGA
>JBIKZR010000337.1:0-2928 GCA_044354635.1 Crocinitomicaceae bacterium
TTGGATATGGATCTTGTTTTCCAGCTTCTTCCAAATCATCTCTGTACCATTCTTTTCGAACGCCAGAAGTATGGTGACCCAATAAGGGAACTTTTGCATGAATAATAAATGGACGACGTTCCCTTCGCACAATTTCAAAAACTTCTTCTACCGTTTCATACGAAAGTTGAAAATCACTTCCATCAATCGTTCTAACTTCTATACCGTTAAACCCTTTCGCATAGAACGTTATATCTTGCGCTCTTGTTTCTGCAGCATTTGCGGAAATATCCCAACCATTATCTTGCACCAAATAAACAATTGGAAATTGCTTTAACGCTGCCATTTGCAATGCCTCTGAAACTTCCCCTTCTGTGCAAGAAGCATCGCCTAATGAACAAACAACAACTGGATTTTGTCCGCCAAAATCTTCTGCCAATCCTTGACTTTCTTTGTATTGAATTCCCATTGCAATTCCAGTTGTTGGAATCGCTTGCATTCCCGTTGCAGAAGATTGGTGTGGAATTTTTGGCATATCTTCTCTTTTCAAAGAAGGATGGCAATAATAGGTTCTTCCGCCAGAAAAAGGATCTTCTTTTTTTGCAAAAACCTGCAGCATTAATTCGTACGGCTGCATTCCGATACCGAGTAAAATACTATCGTCGCGGTAATACGGAGAGACCCAATCCTGCGGTTTTAATTGCATGCCCACAGCAAGCTGAATTGCTTCGTGTCCGCGTGAAGTTGCGTGTACATATTTAGCTGTTATTTCTTTATTTGCCTCGTATTTTTCAGCCAACGTTTTGGCAGTACACATCAATTTGAAAGCCTCTAAAAATATCTTATTGGTCAATATATCTGATTTTTTCTTTGATTTTTCGCTAATCTCCAACATGCTTCGTAACTCCTTAAATGTGGCGCCAAATATACTAAAAAGAGATTGGATGTTCTTTTAAAATAACTTATTTAGCAAAGATTTATACGCTTTGAAACAAAGAATAGATTACTGGTTATTTTCAATAACATAGGTGAGAACTTTTTCCATTAAGTGCACCCTGTCTTTTCCACTCACATTGTGTTTATGCATTGGATAGGGGAAAAAATCCATTTGGATACCTAGTTCTACAAACTTTTTAACCAAAACTAAGTTATGTTGCATCACAACAACATCATCCACTGTTCCATGAACGAGCAATAAATCTCCTTTTAATTTTGAAGCATGCGTCAACAAACTTGATTCGGCATATCCTTTTTCGTTTTGAGCTGGCTGGTCCATGTATCTTTCACCATACATAATTTCATAGAATTTCCAATCTGTCACTGGTCCGCCGGCAACGCCAACTTTAAACACATCTGGGTGACGCAATAGCAAGGAAGTAGTCATAAAGCCTCCAAATGACCAACCGTGAATGGCTAATCTATTGGCATCAACATACGGCAATGATTTTAAATAATCTACTCCAGTTAATTGATCTTCCATTTCCAATGTTCCAAGTTGTCGGTGTATTTGAGATTCAAATGCAAAACCTCTTTCTGCAGAACCTCTTCCGTCTAGGGTGTAAACTAAATAACCTTGTTCTGCCATCCAATACATCCATAAATTTGCGCCATCCAACCACGAATTAGTAATCATTTGTGCGTGCGGTCCACCATAAACATATACCAAAACCGGGTATTTTTTCGAAGGATCAAAATTACTTGGCTTTATTAATCGGGTATATAAAATGGAACCATCTTTCCCTTTTAAGGTTGAAATTTCTGCTGATCCAATTGAAATATCGGACAATTTCTCATTACTCTGTATTAGGAATTTTGCCTTTTTGCCGGAAGAAGTGAAAATTTCTGAACGATGTGGTACACTATGATTAGAAAAAGCATCGTATAGGTACTTACCATCTGTTGAAAATGCCACTTCATGCGTTCCTTCCGTAGTTGAAATTTGCGTTTGTTTTCCATTTAAATCAACGGAATAAAGCAGTGTATTAAGCGGATTTGCACCTGTCGCTGTAAAATAAATGAGTTTTCCTCCGTTTTTCGCTTCCAAGACATTTTTCACCACAAATTTATTACTGGTCAATTGGTGAATTAATTTACCCGAAAAATCATAGTAATAGAGGTTATTGAATCCATCCTTTTCAGAAATCCAAATAAAGTTATTGGACTTGTCGCTTGGAAAGAAGGCAGCATGCTCTGGCTCTACCCATTTATCATTGGATTCTTCCAAAAGGGTTTTAACAAATTTACCAGTTTTTGCATCGTAAACATTCAACCACATGTGATTTTGATCGCGGTTTACTTCTGCAAGTACAATGAAATTATTGTCCGGCGTAAATACAACATTTGTAAGATAATCGTCCACATTTCCTTTTGGAGAAATAAAAACTGTTTGGTTATTTGCCAAATTATAAATTCCAACTTTCGGTTTTTCAGACAACTGACCAGCCATTGGATACTTTATGGAAATTAATTCCCCAGGAACTTTAGAATCATCCAACAAAGGATAATCGTGCACATTGGTCTCGTCTTTTTGGTAAAACGCCAATAATTGTCCATTTGGTGACCAAAACAAACCGCCGGAAATTCCAAATTCACTTCGCGCAATTGCTGCACCAGATACAATATTTTTATTTTCGTTATCTGTTACGGTGCTTTTCAAGCCTGCAGCGCTTGTTAAATAAACATTGTTTCCTTTCGTGAAAGCGCAGTTTCCGGAAATCGGATGGAATAAGGCATTCTCTGCTGTTTCGTCCAACGTATAAATTAATTGACCTTTAGAAGTTGCCAAATTATACGAATAGAAATTTACGCCATCATTGATAAAAAACGCGTTAGCATCTTTCCATTCCATTCCAAAAAAGGAAGTCAATTCGCTGTTCAAGGAAGTATTTACCGCTTGGATCGTAATTCGCTCCTCGTCTTTTTTACTTTGAACAGAGGAAGTATATAATA
>JBIKZR010000338.1:0-2925 GCA_044354635.1 Crocinitomicaceae bacterium
TGGGAATCTAGTATTGGTGAAATTGTTCAATAAAAGTTACATCGTTTTCAAAAATGGTAGAAAATTTGAAGCGTAATTAAATTTTCACGTTCTTTTTTCGGCTATTTCGGCTTTACCAAGTAAAAGCAGTTTCAGTAAACCATTTTTTCTGAACCCTTAATGTTTGTTCAATCACATCCCGAACACAATATTCTCCGCCATTAAAAGGAGATTGGTAATGACTAATGTGTTTAATTTCTATCGCAGCATTTTGCGGACAAGCAGCAACTCCAGCTTTTAACATTACTTGGTAATCGGGAATGTCATCTCCCATATACAGAATCTCTTCATCCCGTAAACCATGTTGCTCCTTGATATTCGTGTAAACAGCCAACTTATTTGAACTGGATAGATGCACTTCATTTACGCCTAAAGAAAGTAGGCATGCCTTCACTTCTTCTGAGTTTCCGCCGGTTACAATCATGATTTTAAAACCCATTTTTATAGCATATTGTATGGCGTAAGCATCTCTGGAATTAAGTTTTCTGACAATCTCCTCCTTAAAAAGTAATATTTCTCCGTTGGTCAAAACGCCATCAACATCAAATAAAAACGTGGTAATATGATTTAATCTTTCTTTGTAACTAATCATGTTTCGAATAGGTTTCTTGAATACTTTTTGTTAGAAGCGAATAAAGTTCTTTTTGCATTCCTTCCTGCATTATATCTTGCGAATCGATTGTTTGTAAATCGTTTCTTCTAGCCGGCCCTGTCTGCGCATCGAATGGATCTAAAAATTTGAGTTTATCAACCGTTTCCTTAAGCAGAGGCATCAGTATTTGCCAGTTTAATTTTTCGCTATCCAAATAATTTTTAGCAGTATAAATAAGGTGATTTGTAAAATTATTTACCCAAACTGCCGCCAAATGGTATTTTTTGCGTTCCACTGAACTTGCAAAATGAACATTCCTGCTAACAACCCAAGCAAGGTCAAATAATTCATGTGCGAAATCATTAGAATTTGCTTCAATTAGCATTGGAACTTCAAAGATATTTGTACTTTTCTCTCTACTAAATGTTTGCAAAGGGTAAAAAACGCCCGTGTTTTTTCTTTTGGAAAAGGAAACTAAATCAACGGAACCTGAAGTGTAGGCAACTTTGCAACCAAGAGGTAAGTGCGAAATAACTTCTTCTACGGAGGCATCGGTAACGCAAACAAGTACAAATTCAGACTCGATTTCAGAAATAGATTCGGCAACATTACACCGCCATAAGTCCGCTAATTCTTTCGATTTGGAAGGGTTCCTCCCATAAACAGAAACGATTGGAATACCAACTTCGATAAAGCTATTTCCAAGATGAAAAGCTACATTTCCCGTCCCAATTATGGACATAGATTTTATTCCTTTCATTTTGGAAAATACTGGATTTATTTACCGTGACATTGTTTAAACTTTTTACCACTTCCGCATGGACAAGGATCGTTGCGGCCCGTTTTTGGTTCAACAACAATTGGCTGTTGTTTCTCAACCTGAGTCATTGAATTTTGTATTGCCTGGTCGTATCCTTCGCTTCCTTGAAATCGGGGAGGAGCGCTAGAAGTAGTCGTCGAACTTGGCGCACTGTTAATTTGTGCTTTATCGTAATTATTCTGGTGCGTAATTTCCGCGTTCGTACTTTTTACTTCTTGCTCAACTGGTATATCCAACTTCATCAAAAGTTCAATCGATTCTGCATTCAAGCGTTTTAACATCGATTTGAAAAGTTCGAAGGATTCCAATTTGTAAACTAACAAAGGATCTTTTTGCTCGTATTGTGCATTGTTAACGGCAGAGCGTAAGTCATCCATTTCGCGTAAATGTTCTTTCCATTCGTTATCAATCCAAGAATGATATTTTTCTCCACCGAAGTTTTAATTTCTTCTCCTTTTGATTTGTATGCTTGTTCGAGATCAATAACAATTTGAACTTCGCGCTTGCCATCTGTCATCGGGAAAACAATGTTTTTGTATTTTCCACCCATCGTTTCGTGCACATGTTTAATCTGCGGAAATGCTTTGGAAGAAATTTTCTCATTTTTCCGAGTGTATTGGTCACACATGTAGTGGTAAACCTTTTCCACTAAAATGGTTCGATCAATTGTTTTATATTCTACTTCGTCCACGGGTGAGTCTGTCCCAATAACGCGCAAAAGATCCATTTCAAAAGTTTCGAAATCGTCTTTTGTGTGCGACATAACAGTAGCTTCGCATAAATCATAGAACATGTTGTCAATATCTACGCCCAAACGATCGCCATATAAAGCATTTTTTCGCTTCTTATAGATTGCTTTTCGTTGCGCATTCATAACATCATCGTATTCCAATAATCGTTTTCGCGTGCCAAAATTGTTTTCTTCTACTTTTTTCTGTGCTCTTTCAATTGACTTGGAAACCATGCTGTGGGTGATAACTTCCCCTTCTTTCAGACCCATTCTGTCCATTAGTTTTGCAATTCGTTCAGAACCGAATTTCCGCATTAAATCATCTTCCAACGAAACGAAGAAGATTGTTGAACCTGGATCTCCTTGTCGCCCGGAACGTCCTCTCAATTGTCGGTCAACCCTTCTGGAATCGTGTCTTTCAGTTCCAATTATTGCTAATCCACCGGATTCTTTCACGCCAGCGCCAAGTTTAATATCCGTTCCACGTCCTGCCATGTTCGTAGCGATTGTTACCGCTCCTGCTTTTCCGGCTTCTGCAACAATTTCTGCTTCACGTTGGTGGTACTTCGCATTCAATACTTGGTGGTTTACACCTTTCATTTTAAGCATTCTGCTCAGTAATTCGGAAATCTCAACTGTTGTTGTTCCAACTAACACTGGTCTTCCTGCTTCTACTAATTTTGCAGTTTCTTCAATAACCGCTGCGTATTTTTCACGTGCAGTTTTGAAAACAAGGTCGTTTTG
>JBIKZR010000339.1:0-2924 GCA_044354635.1 Crocinitomicaceae bacterium
TTGTTTGTATTAAAATACAGAAGATATGGAAAACGACACCAACAACGAAGTTTATTCGAAGGTTGTTAGAGCTGGTAAAAGAACCTATTTTTTCGATGTAAAATCGACAAAGGGAAACGATTTGTATATTATTTTAACAGAAAGTAAAAAATCAACCAACGCGGATGGAAGTGAAAGTTTTCAAAAGCATAAATTATTTTTATATAAGGAAGATTTTGAGAAATTTCGGGAAGGATTAGAAGATGTTCTCGCAAAAATAGACGCACTTAAAAACACTGGGAATGCAGAAACAGAGGTTTCGCTGCTAGAAGATTCCTACTCCACTTCTATTTCGTTTGAAGATCTTTAATACTGAGATTTTCTAAAAACAAAAAATACCGCGTTGTTTAAACAAATAAAAAAATACGGCGTAAATTATAACAAATAAAATTACCGCGTTATTTCAACAAACAAATAGTTGATAATTTATACAAAATATATTTATTTTTCCTAATCGTTAATCGTATCTTTAGCGTTCAAAAAATAGCGGATGGGAAAAATTATTGCAATTGCGAATCAAAAAGGTGGAGTTGGGAAAACAACAACGGCAATTAATCTTGCTGGATGCTTAGGTGTTCTGGAATACAAAACACTTCTTGTCGACGCTGATCCGCAGGCAAACGCAACCTCTGGACTAGGTTTTGATCCAAAAAGCACCAATAATATCTACGATTGTTTGATTAATGGTGTTCATCCATCCGAACTAACTGTTCGCACGCAAAATCCAAATTTGGATTTAATTCCTTCACACATTGATCTTGTTGGTGCAGAATTAGAAATGATCAACCTGCCAAATCGTGAGTACATGTTGAAATTGGCTTTGGAAAAGATTAGCGACCAATATGATTTTATCATTATTGATTGTTCACCTTCTCTCGGACTAATTACTGTAAATGCAATAACTGCAGCAGATTCTGTTATAATTCCAGTTCAGTGCGAATATTTTGCACTTGAAGGACTCGGAAAGCTCTTAAACACAATTAAAATCGTTCAAGGTCGCCTCAACCAAGATTTGGAAATTGAAGGAATTTTACTAACAATGTACGATACCCGTTTGCGCTTGGCAAATCAAGTTGTTGATGAAGTAAAAACACATTTTCAGGAACTTGTTTTTGATACTGTAATTCATAGAATCACGAAATTGGCAGAATCACCGAGCTTTGGAGAAACAATTATAATGCACGATGCAGCAAGTAAAGGATCCATTAATTATCTTAATTTTGCGCGCGAAATTCTGCAAAGAAACAATTTGACGAAAATTGGAAACGACGAAAAAACAATTGAAATAAACGATGAACTCTAACAATAAAAAACGTTCTGCTCTCGGTAAAGGTTTAAGTGCATTGCTAGAAAATGCTGAAACGGATATCACTTCATCCACGAGTAATTCAGGTTTAGTCGGCTCTGTTTCCATGCTTTCTATAGAAAGTATTGAGGCTAATCCTTTTAACCCGCGAACACATTTCGAAAAAGCAGCACTAGAGGAATTGAGCCAATCTATTTCTATTCATGGTATCATTCAACCTTTAACTGTTCGAAAACTGGGAAGAGATAAATTCCAGTTAATTTCAGGTGAACGAAGATTTAGAGCTTCTCAGCTTGCAGGTTTAAAGGAAGTTCCTGCATACATTCGTGTCGCAAATGACCAAACCATGCTTGAAATGGCTTTGGTAGAAAACATACAACGGGAAGATTTAAATGCGATTGAAGTTGCTTTGTCCTATTCTCGGTTAATTGAAGAATGTAGCTTAACACAAGATCAATTAAGTCAAAAAGTGGCGAAATCTCGCTCAAGTATTACCAATCATTTGCGCTTGCTGAAACTGCCAGCGGATATTCAAGCAAGTGTTCGTGATAATGTGCTTTCCATGGGACATGCGCGCGCGCTGGTTTCTGCTGGAGACGAGGAATTACAAATGGCGATTTTCAGTAGAATCGTTGAAGATGGACTTTCCGTTCGGGACGCAGAAGCTTTAATTAGAGAAGGTTACGTTGAGCCAAGAGAGCCAGTTACAAAAAGTGTGAAAGCATCCTCTGCAGCTGTAAGTTCAAAACAAGTGACTTTTAAAGAACATTTAGGCGATCGATTATCCGCAAAAATAGAAATCAAGAAATCAACTAACGGTTCCGGTAAAATTATTCTAAATTTTAATTCAGAAGTAGATTTGAATCGAATAATAGAAATTCTAAACCGTTAAATGAAACTTTTTTCACTTGGTGTTTTTTTTATGCTATCCTTGTGTTGTCTTGCACAGAAAATCGCTGAGCCCGAAAGTATTTCAGATTCCATAAAGCTTCATTCTCCAAAAAAAGCAGTTATTTTTTCTGCTATACTTCCAGGCGCAGGACAGGTTTACAACCATCTAGCAATGCCGAATGGAAAGAAAAAAGCGTTTTGGAAAGTTCCATTAATCTACGCAGGACTTGGAGCAACCGGTTTTTTTCTGATAAATAACCAACTCACGCAGCTTTCCTTAAAACAAGAATATATCGATAGAGAAAAGGGAAATGCGTTAAATCCTAAATGGCAAGAATACGATATCCAAGGAGTAGAAACGTTGTATAACCAATATTTAGATGCCCGGGATTTATCCATCTTAGCCTTTTCGGCTGTTTATTTACTCCAAGTTATTGACGCTGGAATTGAGGCGCATTTTGTGCATTTCGATATTTCGGAGGATCTTAGTTTGGCAATAAAACCAACTTATTTTGGTAAAAACACTGTTGGAATGCGCTTAAGCTTTAATTTTCGTTAAAATAATTGTGAAAGCATTCTAAAAAATTATATTTGTTCCACATGCACAGAAAAATATGAATATCGCACTAATTGGATATGGAAAAATGGGAAAGGTGATTGAAGAAATCGCTTTGGAACGCGGACATAC
>JBIKZR010000055.1:0-8930 GCA_044354635.1 Crocinitomicaceae bacterium
ACCAAAGCATCTCAACAGGGTGCTTTTTTTGATTTTAACGAAGTACAATTTGTTAATTCTGTTATTTTTGTAAATTCCTATGAGAACAGTTAAAGAAATTCCGCACGAAAGATATAAAATTCAAATTCTGAATTACAATGCTAAGTATATTTTAAAAATAGAATTGGGACAATTTGAACAATCCTTTAAAATAGGAGAGTCGGATATTGCTACCTTAGACGAATTGGAGAACATGGTTACACCAGAGCTGTTAAACAATTGTTTAAAACGATTTTTGGAAATGCGGAGCGATTGGGAAAGTGCTTTTAAAAATCGCATAAATCCCGCGCTATAATTAAGTTGATATAAAATTTAAAAAATAAAAAAAATGAATAAAATTATGTTTGTTGGTGCAGCCATGCTTTTTGTAGCAGCATCGTGTGGAAAAGGTAAAAAAGAAGAATCAAAAGAAAACACAACTCCTAAAGTTGAAAAAAGAGATATGAAAGGTTTGAAAATCGCTTATTATAGTAGCGATAGCCTTAAAGTTTATTTCGATTATTTCAAGAACGAAGAGGCAATTGTCACGAAGAAACAAGAGAAATTTCAAAAAGAAGTGCAACGTCGCCAAAATGAATACCAGAATTTCATCCTTCGAAATAACGAGCGATTGAGAAGCGGCATGTTGTCCGAAAATGACCAAATGCAAATCCAACAAAAAGCCCAGCAAATGGAAGCTTCACTAATGCAATACCAGCAGGAAGAAGGCGGGAAATTGGAAAAAGAAACCATGGAAAAATTAGAGGTGATTGGAAAGAAAATTGAAGTTTTCGGAAAAGAATTCAGCGAAGAAAACGGCATTGATTTATTGTTGATCCATGGTCAAGGAGGTCAAATTAATTTCATCAATTCTGCGATGGATGTGACGAAGGAATTTACTGCGTTTCTAAATGAAAAGCAATCGGAAATTGAAAAAGATTTAAAGAATTAAAAACAAACAATGTTCATCTCCCAACAAAAGAAAAGCGAAAATATTGCTGAATACATTTTATACATGTATCAAATCGAAGATCTGATTCGTGCGTATAATTTTGATTTGGAAGTGATTATGGAAAAATATGTCCGCCCACAGTTACCAGATCATTCATTTGTAGAGCAATATAGAGCTTGGTACAGCGGATTAATCACACAAATGCAATCCCAAAAGATTGAAAAAATCGGACACCTTCACGATTTGAAAGATGTGTTGGTGGAAATTTCCTACCTGCACAATACCCTTATGAATTTGGCAAATGACGAAAAGTATAAAACGCTTTTTGAAGCAGCTTTGCCATTTATTGAGGAATTCAAAGATAAATCCAACTTGAAAGACAAAAATACAATCGAAGTATTGTTTCAAGCGTTGTATATGAAGTTACTGTTGCGCTTGAAGGGAAAAGAAATAAGTGCAGAAACAGAAGAAGCATTTGATGCCATGCGGATTGTTTTAGCGTATATTTCTCGCGCCTACAATCAAATGCAGAAGGGAGAATTGAATTTTCTGAAGAATTAGAATATTCACTCCCAAGTTTAAAGTTTAAACAATTTGAAATGTCTGAATGTATCTATTCTGTTTTCCTAAGTTGTTTATTACCATTTTAAAATCGTATACCTTTATAATTTGAAAAAAATAAAAATTGCTATTGCGGAAGACCACAAAATTGTGCGTGAAGGATATGCTGCTTTATTCGAGCAAGAAGATTCGATTGAATTAGTCTTTACTGCGGAAGATGGTCGGATTGCCTTAGATCAATTAAAAAGTAAAAAGATAGATATCTTATTGTTAGATATTAATATGCCTAACTTGAATGGAACGGAGACGTTTGATATTTTAAAAGTGGAATTCCCTGAAGTTAAAGTCATCATGTTGAGCATGTATTACGAGGCTTTATTTATAGCTGAATTTTTCGCAAAAGGATCAAGGGCTTATTTAGACAAAAACTGTAGTTTTGAAACCATGTTGGAGGCAATCTTTTCAGTACATGACCAAGGCTATTATTTTAACGAAAATATTTCAAAGATTCTGCTTCATCAATTAATACATTCAGAAGACATTAATCCAATTTTTTCAGATGATTCATTGACAAAAAAAGAAATGGAAGTATTACTATTGATTTGTCAAGAAAAGTCTAATAGTGAAATAGCGGAAATTTTATTCAAAAGTATACGGACTATTGAGGGTTACAAAGCTAGAATTGCAATCAAAACAAATGCTCGGAATTCGGTCGGAATGGTTATTTATGCTATAAAAAAAGGTTTGTTTCAACTGCCCTAACACTATTTTTTTTTTGCTAAGAAAGAAAGTGGAACAGAAACTGCTAAAATCGGATGTATACAATTTTTAAATAATTTTTGTACTTTCACAATTCATGATTCGTCACAAATTTATATATATCGCTGCACTTTGTCTTGCTCCATTTCTTTCGAAGGCGCAGGCATTTGAGCGCAAGCATACATTCAACATCGAATTGGGTTTACCAAATGCATTTTCCAATAAACCATTCAAAAACATCATGCAAGGCCTTGTTTCAGTTGCGCCATATTACCAATTCGCATTGAAAAACAATTTTATTGCTGGTGCAGGACTTCGCTATTCGTATTTTGCAATCAATGAATTCAAAGTTCCAACAGCAGTTAGTGGTGGCATTCATTCTGGTGGTATTTTCCTGAAAGCTGGATGGGAAAAATTTCACAATGAACGTTTTGCAACGGATTTAAGCGTGAAATTCGGATACGATCAAAACTATTTTACATCTGATCGTGGCGATTCACTTGGGAAATCTATACTGCAAGTAAATTCAACGTATCTGGAACCTTCAGTTGGTTTTATTTTAACGGTAGATGAATTTTCATCCTATCGCCTTTTTATCAGTTACGCATTTCAAGGTTTTGGATATAAACCAAGTATGATTGGCTTGGAAACTTTTGGCGGCTACGACCCGAAAGAATTTAATAGAACGACTTCTTTTTTAATCGTAGGGTTTGGTTTTACGCATTATTTTAAAAAGGTAAATTAATTTCGTTTCACTTTTACAGCTGTAATTATTAATTCAACTAGAATTAGTTATCTTGCTTATTTTTATGTGTTTATAAAATAAACTAATCTTCTTTTTTCTTTTTACTTGATTCGTGCAAAGAAAGATAGTATAGAAGTTTAGGTCGAATAATAGATAGTGGTGTTGCAAGGGCATTTACGTATTGAAAATTACCTTCTTTGTTGTTGGAAATTGAAAGTTGGATTGGGCATGCTTCACTTTGAATCGCGTTTACTTTAAAATCACCTGAATTACTGTCATATACAACGTAAGGTGCACCGGACGAACCAAAACGAAAATATCCTTGTATTAAATACCGCATTCCTTCAAATGTGAAATCTCCGCCAAACCGATCTGCAAATGTTGCGTGATGGTCTAAATAGCCTTCAATTTGTGCTTTATTCAAAAGTCTTCCCAATGATCCACCGGGAGAACTTTGCAAGCAATAATAGTTTTTTTGTGCGTCGTTTAGAATTGAAAAATCTATTTCAATTGCAGGAAGTCGATCAATTATCTTCTGTTCTGTATTGATAATTCTGTAAAGTGCAATATCTTCCTGGTAGAAAGCTTCAACCAATTCGATTTCCAATAAAAAAGTGTGGCGGTTTAGAACTGGTTCGTGAAAATAAGTTATTGGATTAAAAAGGGAAGTCAATTGCGGTTCGTTGTAGAATTGATCGGCTTTGAATTGAACTATTAGGTGCGGACGACACGCATTTTTTTCAGAAAGTGTCAGCCAGCGTGTGTCAAAATTTAGTTGCTGTAAAGCCGCGCCAATTAATTGAAGATCGTTTTGATTAGTCGTATTTAAATACCTTTTATTCGCTTTATTATCAACCGAATAACACCTATTGAATAGCAGAATCTGTTCCGGATTTAGAAAAGGTAAAATAGAATCCGAAAATAGCGATTCATCGATGGATTTAAGAAATTTAGCTTCCGTTTTTAAATTGTGAGCAACAGAAAGAATTAAGCCATTTCCAATATGAAAAGCACAAATATTATTTTCAAATTGCCTTCTTGCAGGTTCGTCGGCGTTATAGACCCACATAATCCTGAACAAAGGGGAAGTTTGTTCATTGGTCAATTCTATTTGTTTATTCAACATGATTTCTCTATTTACAACAAAAAACTTTAAATCAACTGATTATTCAATTAACGAAGAAGCAATAGCTAAATGTACAAATTTGTATTACTTATTTTTGATTTTCTCCCAGGTACTTAACAACGCCTCTTGATTCGGTCGGTCTGCTTCGATTTCTCGCAAGGGCTCACATTCCTTTAATCCTCGGAAACACTCGCCAGGAAGCGCTTGATACAAAGCCGTTCCTTTCGTTTTCCATTCAATCATTTCATCCGAAACTTGCTTAATAATTTTTGCTGGATTTCCAATTGCAAGACTTCGCTTTGGTAAATGCATTTTTGCTGGAACAAACGACAATGCACCAACAATACATTCATCCTCCAATACAGCATCGTCCATAATTACGCTATTCATTCCAATCAAACAATTTTCTCCAATTGTTCCGCCGTGAATAATTGCACCATGTCCAATATGTGCGCCTTTTTTCAAAGTAACCGTTGTTCCAGGAAACATGTGAATTGTGCAATTTTCCTGCACGTTGCAACCATCTTCAATGATAATCTTTCCCCAATCGCCTCGAATCGCTGCGCCTGGTCCAACGTAAACATTTTCCCCTATTATAACATTTCCAGTTACAGTGGCGTTTGGATGAATAAAGCTACTTTCCTTTATTACTGGGCGAAAACCATTGAATTCAAAAATTGCCATACTTAAATCATTTTTTTTGTTGCACGTTTTGCTTTGCTGGATAAAAAGAAATTTCCTCCAAAAACAACATTGTATTGGGAAAACCAAAAATACTGGTTAGCTCGGTCGGCTTTAAATTGCGTCGTACGAATATCGGGCATGTGTATAAAGCCAGCCTTGAATTCGGGCTGAATAAAGAAATAATTAAAAAAAGTAAAATTCAACGAAGCAACCGCTGCAAAACCATAACCCGCTAAATGAAACTCATCGTGGCGCGCATTATTCAGTAATGTCGCATTGGTTCTAGGGAGTAATATTCCAACTCCAAATCCTTCGTTTGCGCTGACAACAAATTTATCGCGCGTAAACAATGCATCGAACCTTCTAACTTCAATGTTTTCGTAATTCAAGCCATCGGTATGTTCAAATTGCAAAAAATCTTTAGACAAGACCAAATCTCGATTTGTGTAAACGCCATCGTATTTTGTTCCCGAGTTGGCAATTTCGCCATTTACTTTAACCGTCTGATTGGCCTGCATAACATATTTCATGTGATCTGCACCAAAAGAAATCTGGTATTTATCTGAGAAAAAATACCCGAAACGGAAGTTGTATTGTGGAATTGTAATACTCGTGGGGTTAAAGTAATTATAAAAGCTAAACAACGACTGTCGGTCTTTCGCAACAACATCCGTTAATACAAAATTGTAATCTTTACCGGTAAATTGAATATCAGAAGTTGTATAATTAGAACGGTTCCATCCCCAATAGGCGAAAAAAGTACCTTTCTTATTCATTTTAGGACGACTAGGTTCCTGGGCGCAAACAGAACCAGTTATCGTACTGATTATAAGTAGAATTCGTAGTATTTTCATTTGAAAATTTTTCACAAAGGTAAGAATGCTTTTCGAAGAAAATGTGCACGGAAGCACAAATCACAAAAAATCCTTTGTAACGTTTAAAACCTTAGGAAAGAATAGGATCCTATTTCGCTATTCCTAACGTTGATTTAAGGAGGATTGTAATTAGTTGCAATTTGATAGATTGAATCAATTTTGTGAATAGCCCAGTAAATTTCTATTTTTGTAAAAAAAATAAAGCGCTTTTTAATTTACTTTCGGACACGTTCGCAAACCTAATAAAGCATACAAAGGACAAAAGCGGAAAATTCCGGTTAAAAGGAGAATTGCTGCTACAACCAATGAAATAATACCAATTGTTCCTGTTAAAATTCCAGTTAAAAACAAAACTGCAAGCACTGCAGCTAAAACTAAACGAATTCCTTGATCGACATTTCCAACATTTTTCATATTCTTTTTTTATCAAGGTAAAACTCTCTAACCGAAGTTTTGGTGACATTAGTCACTTAAGTGCTTTTACATGCTCTAAAAACTAGAATTAAACGTTTTTTCTAACGCTTCTAAAAAAACACTGCTTGGCTGTGCGCCGGAAATTGCATACTTATCATCCAATACAAAGTAAGGAACTCCTCGTACACCATATTTTTGAGCCTCTAAAATATCATTTTGTACTTCGGATGAAAAATCCTCTGAATGTAAGATAGTTTCTAATTCTATTGGAGACAATCCAATTGAACTTCCTATTTCGGCAAGCGTATCTAAATCACTCATATCCAATCCATTTGTGAAATACGCTGCAAATAAGGCTTCTTCTATTTCATCTCCTAAACCTTTCGACTTGGCAAACTGAATTAAGCGGTGCGCATCGAAAGAATTGGCAATCACTGCGCGATCAAAATTGTATTCCAGCCCAACAGTTTTAGCCATTCTAACTAAATTTTCATGCATAGCTTTTGAATCTTCAATCGAAATACCTTTTGATGTAGCCAAAAATTCATAAACATCTTCACGCTGCTTCATTTTTGGAATTGTAGGGTCGAGTTGGAAACTTTTCCATTCAATCTCCAAATCAGCGGCCCGACTAAATTGCGCTAGGGCATTTTCAAAATTTCGTTTTCCGATATAGCAGAAAGGACACATAATGTCAGACCAGATTTTAATTATCATTCGTTGTTGTTTACATAGTTTTCGTGCCTAAAACTAAGCTTTTTCAATAACTTTTCAGAGATGCTACTGGTGTAAATGCCATATCCAGTTACTAATATTCCTTTGTGACCAAGATTAGATTCAATTGCATAAACCATTGCGCCATCCGCGGGATCTGAATCGCCTTCGTATCTGTAAAATGCCACAATTTCAAAATCCTCTATTGAAAATGCACTTTCTGAACCTCTTAACTGATTTTCTTCCAAATTCAAGTCCAATAGAAAACCCTGAAGTTTGAAAGCTTTGATGGCGTCGGTTACTGTTCCGTAAAAATGTTCTTTTTCCATGACCGTTTGTATTTATAGTATAACAGTTTTAAGGTTAACAGAAGACGCATGAAGGAATTTCGTTTTGTAAATAAGCCAAAAAATACACGTCTGTTTGGGAAGAATTTTTAGATCTTATTTCACTTACAAGTTACAAAAAAAGAACACTTTAAAAACAAAAAAAACTAGATCTGGGTTGTTGTAAAGAGAAATAAAAAGGAATAAACGGTTTTAATTGAGTAAAATGAATTCTTTTCTAGAAGCTATTTATTCAGCTTCTAGTTTTAGCCATTCAAATTTCAAAAGGGTAGGAACACCCATTTGGCCTTCGTTTGTGATGATTAAATCGCCATTTGAAAGAAATGTAATTCCTTCTGGTTTGTTGAATAATTCAGCATTTAATAAAAGAAAGTTCAACAATGTTCCTTTTTTATCAAAAACTGCAAGCGTATGATCAACTGCTGAGATAATATATATTTCATCTGTTTTTGGATGCACAGCAAGTGAGGAAGGCATGAATTTTAAAGCGGAAATACTATCCGAAGATTGCTTGGATATTTTTTGTGGAAGTTGAATGGAATGTTTATTGGCAAAGGCTTCAATTTCAGTAATATTGATTAAAAAAAGCGGTGTTTCATTCAATTCTTTTGTCGCCAAATCGATTGTGTAAATTGCCCGGATATCTTTTAAAATCTTTCCTTTTCCAAATTTACTTTTAGGAGCAACAAGCAAACGGTTATCTCTTTCGTCGTAGCACAGACCTTCGTTGTCTTTTTCCGGAATATTTAACTTCGTCTCTTTTACGTGTAAAGAATCGTAGGGAAAGGATATTTCTAGTAATGTTGCATCACTCCGCAATACATAAAAGGTACTGTCTACGCGCGTTATACCTTCGTAATCGCCATTTAAACCAAAATTATATTGATTTGTAATGGAATCGGATAGGAGATTATATATGAAAATCAGCCCATTTTCATCTTGAACACATGCGATTTCTGATCCACCTAGATCTGTAATTCCGGAAATTTCTCTTAATTCAAAAGGAAGATTTAGTATTAAAGTTGGTTCCTTAAAATTAAACCAGCCATTTTCCTTCTGAAAAACAGTTTGAAAGTAATGGTATTGCTCCACTCCAGCTTTCTGAATACTTTTAACCGTTATAAAGGATAACGCCGCTAGAACAAAGGAAAAATAATACTGTTTTGACATTTCTAACTACTGCTGTTTATTTTAATCCAATTCAAAATTACTAAATTTTACTTTAGACCTCCTAAAAGTCATGATAATTTAATCTGACACTGCTCAAAACAACTGATTTTCATATTATAACATCAGGTGTAAAAACAAAAACATCTTGGTTATTTCAATCTTTTTAAAGAACGAATTCTCTTTTCTTTCAAAGTAATACAAGAGAATCGAAAATTTATTAAAAAAAATGATTGCATATTAATTTTAAATGTAGAGTTTTGCCAAAAAAAAATGGGTTGAATTTTTTTGATGGGTTAAAACCTAAATTTAAAACATTTTTTTTTGCGATTTAAATTATTAGCACTGTTAGTTGAGCTAAAAAGAGAAATTAAAGATAATTAAACGAATTAGTGTAAACTTTATTTATTAAAATCTAGATGGAAACGGAAGAGAAAAAGAAAAAAGGCATGTACGAAAGTGTGCAATACCAATTCGAAACTGCTGCCAATGTGATGGGATTGGATGAAAATATTCGTAAAATCCTAGCAACGACAAATAACGAAATTGTTGTGCATTTTCCAGTGAA
>JBIKZR010000340.1:0-2914 GCA_044354635.1 Crocinitomicaceae bacterium
ACCTGTTTTCTTTTTCAGAATTAATTCAACACCATACGCGCGACCAATTCCATACAGTAATTCTCCTTCAATCAAATCGTTGCCTTGCAAGTTTGCGCCATTTCTGTAATCAATTTGATTCTGCATCGATTTATAATACGTTTCCACATTGAATTCATAGGCATTTTGTTTGAAATTCTTGAACCAGCCAATGGAAACTTGGTCGGCGATTTCCGGTTTTGTATTCGAACTCGATGGAATCCATAAATCGGTTGGGGAAGTTGTTGTTGTATTGGAAATAAGGTGGATGTATTGCGCATTTCTAGAATACGCGGCTTTTAAGGAAGCAGTTTTGGAATAAACGTAACTAAAAGAAACCCTTGGTTCGAAAACAGGATACGTTTGGATAACCGCATTCTTTGCATAAACGGTTGTGTCCACAACATCTCCTTCAGGATTATAGGAATACGTATTTTGATCATTTCCAAGTAAAGAAAAGGAACTCAAACGAACACCATAACTCATTGTTATTTTTTCCGTAATTGTCCAGTCGTTTGTTACAAACAAAGCAGTTTCCAACGATTTGTTTGAGCTCAATATTACGGGATTAATTCCAGATGCGGCGCTTGCTTCCACCTGACCAGGAATAATACTGTGCTGAATCGCATTTAATCCAAATCTGATTTTATTGCGGGTATTTGCAAAATACTGGAATTCTTGCTTTAGATTGATGTCTTTAATAGAAGATTTGATGTTGAAATCAACGTCAGCACTTTTTATGGCAATCTTGTAATCGTAAGAACTAAAAATCAAGGAAGTATTGGAGAAAAGTTTATCGTTTACCAAATGGTTCCAACGCACTGTGCCGGTTGCATTTCCCCAATCAATACCAAATTGATCGCCAAGTCCGAGTTTATCTCTCCCAAAATAGCCAGACACAAACACCCTATTTTTTTGGTTAATGCGGTAATTTACTTTTGCATTCAAATCATAGAAATACAAGGTATTATCTTTGAATTGTTCCGTTCCTTTCAAGAAAACATCCACATACGTTCTTCTGCCGGAAATTAAAAAAGAAGATTTATCTTTCACAATTGGTCCTTCCACATTCAAGCGGGAGGAAATTACCCCAATTCCGCCGCTCACATTGTATCTCTTGCTATTTCCTTCGTTCATTTTAATGTCTAAAACAGAAGACAATCGACCTCCAAAATTTGCCGGTTGGTTTCCTTTGTAGAGCACCGCATCTTTTATTGCATCGGAATTAAACGTTGAAAAGAAACCCAATAAATGCGAGGCATTGTAAACGGGCGCTTCGTCCAATAAAATCAAATTTTGATCGGCTCCACCACCGCGTACATAAAATCCAGCATTCCCCTCGCCTGCACTTTTAATTCCAGGGAGCAATTGCAAGGATTTTATAATATCTTTTTCTCCCAAAAGAACCGGAATTTTTGCAACAGCTGCTGGATCAAGCCGTTCCACGCCCATGATTGGATTGGTAATATTCTGATCTTCTTTCGTTGCAGAAACTTTCACCTCAACGAGCAATAATGTTTTGTTTGTCAAGGTAACCAATTGCACATTTACTGCTTTGCTTTGGTTCAATTCAAAAGCGATTTCCTTTGGAGAATAGCCGCTGTTAGAATAAACAAGTGTGTAATTACCTTTCGGAAGGGTTAAAGAATAAAAACCGTATTCATTGGAAATCGTTCCAACATTCTGTCCTTTCACACGAATGCTAGCGTTGATTATTTCTTCTCCTTTCAAGGAATCTGAAATTGTTCCGCTAATGGTGAATTTTTCTTGAGCGATGGTTCCAAAGGATAAAAATATAAAACAGAAAAGTATGTGTTTTGTCATAACGTATTTTTGCGACAACAAAGATCGCTTTTTTGGTGTAACTAAATTTAAAAAAAGGATGAGTGGCAAACTACACAAAAGGCAAAGGTTTATTTGACCAAAGCGTTTGTTTTTAGATCACCTCCTGCCCTTTTAATTTTTCTGCGTTTTCTGCCAGTTTCAATGCGTCAATCATTTCCTTCATGTCTCCGTTCATAAACGCACTAAGGTTATATATTGTTTTATTGATGCGGTGATCCGTAATTCGTCCTTGAGGATAATTGTATGTTCTGATTTTAGCTGAACGGTCACCGGTTGAAACAAGGGTCTTACGATGCGCAGCTCGTTCTTCATGTACACGATCCAATTCCGCTTGATACAACCTGGAACGCAATACGGTTATCGCTTGTGCTAAATTCTTGTGCTGTGAACGCCCGTCCTGACATTCTACTACGGTTCCGGTAGGAAGGTGCGTCAAACGAATAGCAGATTCTGTTTTGTTAATGTGTTGTCCACCAGCTCCGGATGCACGGAAGGTATCTTTTCGAACGTCGTTCATATCAAGATGGAAATCCACTTCTTCTGCTTCGGGTAAAACTGCTACCGTAATTGCAGAAGTGTGCACGCGGCCTTGCGATTCCGTTTCCGGCACACGTTGCACGCGGTGAACGCCAGATTCAAATTTCAACATACCATACAAACCAAGTCCGATGATTTCCATGGAAATTTCCTTGTAACCTTTGATCGTTCCTTCGGAAGAGTTGATGATTTCATATTGCCAGCCCATTTCTTTGAAAAACATCGTGTACATTCTGAAAATATCTTCCACGAAAATACATGCTTCGTCTCCGCCAGTTCCCGCGCGAATTTCCATGATGGCATTTTTATCGTCTTCCGGATCTTTTGGGATGAGCATTACCTTAATTTCCTCTTCCATTTCCGGCCGTTTCTGCTCCAGCTCTTCGATTTCCATCTTGGCCATTTCACGCATTTCGGCATCCGTTTCATTTTCCAACAGTTCGCGCGAACTTTTTATATTATCTAATAGATTTTTGTACGCTTTATAGCTCGTATCTATTTCTTCGAGGTCTTT
>JBIKZR010000341.1:0-2907 GCA_044354635.1 Crocinitomicaceae bacterium
TGGATTTCGGCTCCAGCGGTTATAGGTTTGAATCCTATCGGAGTCACAAAACAGAAAGTCAAATCGTTGTTAATCAATGGTTTGGCTTTTTTGTTTCCCCACATGTTCCCCACAGTTAAAAAAAAATGTTTTAATGCAATTTGCCAGGATTACCTTCAAAAGGGGGTGCATAAGGGCAATTGATTTATGGATTCGGGATTCGTTATAGTTTTCATAAAAGGTTCTAAATGGTTTTCAATCTCATGTGACACCAAAAAAAATCTAATGAAGTTGGTAAAAAGGCAGGAACGTTTTTAGAGTAAAACGGTATTTTTTGGAATGACAAGAAAAATTTATAGTTGTAAAACACCTAATTATCTTTTTTCTAAATATATTTACTCTTAAATTCAGCACTAAAAAATGCATTTGGTTGTTGAAGCTAAAATTGATTTAGCAGGCTGTTAAGTATACTACTGCTGCTTAAACGAAGTGTACGGATGCTTAAAACACACTTTTTTTAACATTCTATACAGAATTAAAAACGAATTTATGAAGCGAATAATTATATTATTTTTTGTACTACTTGAACTGTGCGCATCTTCTATTTATTCTCAAGAAAACATAACGCCACTGTGGTCTTCAGAGTATAGTAAAAGCAAATCATTCATCGAAAATATAGGTCAATTTGACGAACACGAAAATACAGCAACAGGAAAAATTCGCTATGCAGCAGATTTTGGCGCTACGAGGATTTATTTCGGGGATAAAGGAATTTCGTATTCGTTTCTAGAAGCTTCAAAAATCCCCAAAGAACAGCGGGATGAATTACGTCAAAAAATAACAACCAGCGTTAGTGAATATAAGAAAAATGAAAGACTCATCGGAAAATTCTTATTCAAATCGGATGTCGTAAATATGACGTGGAAAGAAGCCTCGGGAAATGGAGAATTAATAGGGGAAAATCAAACAAGCGATTATCATAATTACTCCTACACCAACGAAAATGGCGAAATGGTTGCTGCGTCTGGAGCAAAAGGCTTCAAGAAAATTGTATATAAAAATAGTTATCCTAACACGGATATAGAATATACCGTCCACCCACAAATCGGAATTAAATACGCAGTAATTCTGCATCCGGGCGCAGATCCAAAAAAAGTACAAATGCTCTTTGACAGGGACCTGTCTATTAGAGATGGGGCGCTCAATATTCCGACATTTTTTGGGGCTATTTTGGATCATAAACCAGTAACATTTTATGCGGAAAATCACACTAATATTATACAATCATCCTTTACGCAGGAGCATCGAAGTATCGGTTTCTCAGTGGATGAATATGATCAAACTAAAACACTCATTATAGACCCATGGACACAAACACCAGTATTCAACACGAATTGGGATGTTGTTTGGGAGTGCGAGCGAGATGCAGCAGGGAATGTCTATATTCTTGGTGGAATTATGCCAATGCAAATCTTGAAATATAATCCAACAGGGACTTTACAATGGACTTACAATACTCCGTATGACACCTCAAACGTTTGGCTGGGAACCTTTGCCGTCGATAATCTTGGGAATTCATATGTTACAGCAGGTTCAGTGGCACAAATTCAAAAGGTAAGTCCAGCGGGTGCCATGTTACTAAACAATGCAAGTCCAGGTGGAATTATTTCTAGTGCCGAATTTTGGACAATTGCCTTCAATTGTGATCAAACAAAATTGATTATTGGTGGAACGGGAGGTGCTGTATTACAATTGGATGCAGTAATTTATGATGTGAACACAAGTACGCTAAACATATCAAACGAGCAATTCATTTCCACAGGACAAATGTTCTCCTTTCCTCCCAATTTAGAAGAGGTCAGGGCGATAACTGCAGCACCCAATGGGAAGTATTATTTCCTCACCCATGACACCATAGGATTTATCCATAACAACTTCAACCTTTGTCCAAATGGTAGTACTAGTTTCTATAAAAACAACCATGGAATAGGACTTGGTTATAAATGTGAAGACTTCCGCTACGATAATGCCGGAATCATGGCTATACGTGCTGATGCCAATGCTGTTTATGTTCACCGAGGGAATCAACTTCAAAAACGATCGTTGTCCTCCGGTGCCTTGATTTCCTCTGTTGCTATTGTTGGCGGGGCATTCAACAGTGTTTTCCTTGGTGGAAATCAGGTCGCCAATAGCGGTATTGATATAGACAACTGTGGGAATATTTATGTTGGCTCCCAAACAGGAGTGTATAAATTTAATTCGAATCTAGTGCAACAAGCATTTTATGCTACAGCGTTCAAAGTTTATGATGTTAAGGTAAATTCAGGTGGAGAAATTATAGCGTGTGGCGGGACAGGAAATTCCACAAACTCTTCTCGGAGTGGTGGTGTCCAACTATTTGCTGCGTCTGCCTGTGCTCCAATCCCAACCACCTGCTGTGATGCAACAATCTGTATTCCGCAAGATGTATGCGTTACCGATTCGCCTATTACGTTGACTGCAGCGACCGCTGGTGGCACATGGTCTGGTTTGGGAGTAAGTGCCAACGGAATTTTTAATCCAACTACAGCAGGCGTTGGAACACAAAATATCACGTATACTTTACCTTGTGGCTCCGAAACAATTAGTATCAATGTTGCGGCATGCGCAAGCCTTATAGTTTGCCAAGAGACAAATGGACAACTCACCGTTTCAGGGGGAAGTCCAACGTATACTTGGAGCCAAGGAACTACTACAACTACTACAGTAACCCCAGCCAATGCAGCGGAATGTACAGCATGTGGGGGAACCCCGCAATTCATCCCGTTTTTCAATATCTACAATGGTTGTACGCCCACGCAATGCACAAATTCGGTGACCACATGGACAGCTATTGGAACAGGGACTTCACAAACCATTACCTCGTATCCTGTTCAAATTACCGATGGA
>JBIKZR010000342.1:0-2903 GCA_044354635.1 Crocinitomicaceae bacterium
GTATTTGATGATTTTATCGCTGCCGCAGAATATTTAATCAGTGAAAAGTACACTTCTTCAGATTTCTTAGCCATAAAAGGAGGGTCTAACGGAGGATTATTAGTTGGAGCTGTAATGACGCAAAGACCAAAATTGATGAAAGTTGCACTTCCTGCAGTAGGTGTTCTAGATATGCTTCGCTACCACACTTTTACCGCTGGTGCCGGATGGGCTTATGATTATGGCACTTCTGAAGATTCAAAAGAAATGTTCGATTATATCAACAAATATTCTCCCGTTCAAAATGTAAAATTGGGCACCAATTATCCTGCAACTTTAGTAACTACTGGAGATCATGATGATCGGGTTGTACCAGCACATAGTTTCAAATTTGCAGCAGAATTACAAGCAAAACATGTAGGAACTAATCCAGTTTTAATACGAATAGAAACCAATGCAGGTCACGGTGCTGGAAAACCAGTTTCGAAAACAATTGAAGAGGCTTCTGATATACAAGCATTTACTTTGTATAATATGGGGTTCACGGAATTACCAAAATAAAGAAATTTACAATGAAAAAAGCAGACTAGTGAAAATTAGTCTGCTTTTTTTACGTTTATATTATTTATTTGTCGTAATCTAATTTCCCAACATAACGCATTACTCGTACTATTTTATCTTTTCGTTTGTTGATGTAAATCGTGGAATTTGTGGCTTTATATTTTCTAGGATTTGGTAAAATTGCGGCTATTCCAGCGGCTTCTCTTGCAGTTAAATTGGAAGCATTCTTTTGATACCAATATTCTGCAGCTGCTTGTGCGCCATATACTCCATCACCCATTTCAATGGAATTCAAGTAGACTTCCATAATTCTTTCTTTGCCCCAAATCAATTCAATTAAAACCGTAAAATAAGCTTCAAAACCTTTTCGGATGTAACTTCGCCCTTGCCAGAGAAATACATTTTTTGCCGTTTGTTGTGAAATCGTACTTCCACCTTTTATTTTTCGGCCTTTTTGGTTGTTTTTTAAAGCTTTTTGCATCGCCGTAAAATCGAATCCGTGATGTTTTAAAAACGTTCCGTCTTCACTTGCAATTACTGCCTTTTGTAAATTTTTTGAGATTTTTTCTATCGGGACCCAATCGTGGTTGCAATACATTTCTTTTCCAGCCAATTTATTTTCAACCGCTCTTGAAACCATTAAAGGCGTAAAAGGCACAGGAACAAATTTGAAGATAATTACTAGAAACAGCGATATTCCAATAAACCAAACAAGTATTTTAAATAAAATTCGAGTAATTTTCTTAAACATAAATCTATTTTTTAAATTAAATCTGCCAATTCATTTCCGATTAAACTTCCAATGGCAACTCCCATTCCACCCAATCGAACGCCACAATAAACATTTTCTGAAAGTGCTTCAACAATTGGGTTTTTGGTAGTTCCCAAGCCCATAATTCCGCTCCAACGGTGTTCTATTTTGAATTCCTGATGCGGTAAAATTACTTCTTTTAATACTTTTTCCAATTGGTTTTGGATTAATTCTGTTTCGCCAAATTCGGAAGTGGCTTCGCCTTCAAAATCCAAATTTCGACCACCACCAAACAAAATTCTATCGCCAATATTCCTAAAATAATAATAGCCTTTATCCAAATGAAAAGTGCCTTTTATATTTAAATTTGGAATGGGTTCCGTAATTAAAACTTGTGCGCGAGCAGGCTTTACTTGCCCTTTTGTAATTTCAGAAGCAAATCCATTGGTCGCAAATAGCAATTTTTTAGACTTGAAACTAAAATCGCCAAGAGCCACTTCTACAGCAATTCCATTGTCATGAAATGAAGTTACTGTTTGTTGATTCAAAATTAAAATATCATTTGAAATGGTTTGTTTTACCAATTCCTGCATCATATTTCCAGTATCAATTTGACCTTCAAAAGGATTGAAAATCACACTTTCGTGAATGCCATTAAATCCGAAACGATCTATTTCTTTGGTGAAAAAGTCAGCTTTGAAAAGTGGTCTTAAAATTTCATTGATGAAGGGAAGTTTGTTCAAACATTCAACATACGTTGCTTCGTGTTCCTTTAAAAAAAGTTCATAGCCGCCAAAAGGTTTGTAATCTAACTTTTCATCGCCAATTCTTTTTCGTAGTAATTGCAATCCTTTCCAACGTTTTTGAATGAGCTGAATTACCTCTTCTTCGGTGTGGAATTTTAAGTCGTCTATAATTTCAGACAAGCTTCCAAAACAGGCAAAACCTGCGTTTTTAGTACTTGCGCCTTGAGGCAACATTCCTTTTTCGAGTACCATTATTTTGCTTTCTGGAAACCGTTCGCGCAATCTCAAAGCGGCATGCAAACCCACAATTCCACTGCCAACAACGGTGTAATCTACATTGGTAAACCAATTTTTTATTTCCCAATAACTGAGTTGCATCTTTTTTATTTCAAATGTAATTAAATATCTCTTATGAAAATTATAAATTGATTTCTAAGTTCAAACATACAAAATCATTTGATTATCATTATTAGAATAAAAACTGTACTTTTAAACCTTGAAAAAAACTTTTTTAACTATGAAAAAATTACTGATTTTAACTTTAATCACAATGAGTATAAATGCTGTTGCTCAAAATATAATGTCGCCTGAATTGCTTTGGAAATTAGGAAGATTATCTTCATTAGGGATTTCGAAGGACGAAAAAAACATAATTTACAAGGTTTCGACGCCTTCTGTTGAAGAAAATAAATCGAATTCTAAGTATTATTCCATTCCTGTAAATGGCGGAACTGCAACAGAAATCACGGATTATAAATCGCTTTTATCGGATAAAAATGTTTCTCCTGATGGAAAATATACGGTTTATAATGAAGAAGTGAAAATTGATAAAGTGCATGGAAAAGATTTCTATCCAAATTTGGATA
>JBIKZR010000056.1:0-8787 GCA_044354635.1 Crocinitomicaceae bacterium
TTTAGTGCTGGTGTACTCACAATTTCTGGGTTACCACTAGAGGACGGCCTATTTAATTATACAGTAGCGACTTCTGGTGCACTTTGTGATTCTACATTTGCAACTGGGACAATAGAAGTGCAACCTGCTCCAAGTTTAACCTTACAAACTTCCGGAACAGACGTTCAAACCATCTGTATTAATTCCGCTATCAATTCAATTGAATTTTTATTGGGAGGAAGTGCAACAGATGCTTTTGTAATTGGTCTTCCTACTGGAATAACAGAAACTGTTTTGGCAGGTACGCTTACTGCTGCAGGAACTGCAACTGTTGATGGTGTATTTAATTTCAGCGCAATCACAATTGGCGGAATTTGCGTAGCAGATACTGTAAATGGAACGATAACAGTGGAACAAGCACATACTATTGTTTTAACTTCCGCATCAGGAACACCGACGCAAACAGTTTGCGAAAACAGTCTATTAAATACCATCAGTTATGCAATTGGTGGAGGAGCATCTTCGGCTACAGTTGTTGGATTGCCTAACGGACTTGTGAATACCTATTCCGCTGGAGTTGACTCTATTTCAGGAATACCGTTGGAATTTGGGATTTTTGATTATACGATAACAACTGCAGGTGGTGTTTGTCCTACAGATTCCTTACTTGGATCTCTAGACGTTATAATTGCTCCATTCTTAACACTGCAAACTACCGGATTGGAAAATCAGACAATTTGCGAAAACACTGCAATTAGTGCGATTGAATATTCGCTTGGCGGCGGCGCAACAGATGCTTCAGTTACAGATTTGCCCGCAGGGTTGAGTGGTACTACAACAGCGGGTGTTTTTTCCATTTCCGGAACAGCTACAGAAACTGGTGTTTTTAATTACACAATAATTACAAGTGGTGGGGTTTGTTTACCTGATACTGCAATTGGTACAATTACAGTAGAAGCGCCACATACCATTACTTTAGTTTCTGCAGTTGGAACAGACAATCAAGTTGTGTGTGAAAACAGCCCTTTAACAACTATTGGCTATGCCGTTGGAGGAGGAGCATCTTCCGCAACGGTTATTGGTTTACCAATTGGACTAATAAACGGTTTCGCTGCTGGTTTGGATTCTATTACAGGGGAACCAAGTGAGTTCGGTATCTTTAACTATACAATCACTACTGTTGGGGCTGCTTGTCCGACAGTTTCCCTTTCAGGAATTATTGACGTAACTCCAGCAACAACTTTACTTCTTCAAGTTGCAGGAACAGACAATCAAACTGTTTGTGAAAATGCAACAATTACGCCTATTGATTATTTAATCGGAGGGACAGGAACTGGTGCAACTGTAATTGGTTTACCCACTGGAATTAGTGGAACTGTAACTGCTGGTATTTTTAGTATTACGGGAAATACTGCAACAACTGGAACTTTTAATTATACAGTAACATCCACCGGTGGATCTTGTGAAGATGCAGTTGCAACTGGGACATTGGTTATTGAAATCACACCATCTCTTGCCCTGCAGACTTCAGGAACCAATAATCAGGTTGTTTGTGTGAATTCAAATATTAATCCAATTAATTATACAATTAGTGGTGATGCAACAGGGGCGAATGTAACCGGCTTACCAGCAGGTATAATTCCTTCTGTAGTTGGTAATGTAATAACTATTACTGGAAATTCATCTGTTACTGGAACGTATACCTACACTGTTACAACAACTGGAAGTAGCTGTACACAAGCGATTGAAACTGGCAGTATACAAATTCAAAATTCATTTATAGATTTAACTTCTGCGGCGTATTCAAATGATCAATTGGTTTGTGTAAATAATGCAATCGTGCAAATCCAATATGAAGTAGGCGGTCCAGTAACTATAAATGACTTGCCAACTGGAATATTGAGCTTTTATACACCTGGTGTGCCAAATACATATACAATTTACGGAACACCAACATCAGCTGGAACATATAGCTACACCTTGCAAAGCGGCAATAACTGCGGATCAAGTTTAGTTGTTGGGAACATTACTGTCATTCCAACAATTACAGGAAACACAGCAGGTTCTAACGCAACAATATGTGAAGGCTCCGAGTTTACTTTTATTGGTAGTAGTTTGACAAGCAACAATGCAAATTACACTTATTTATGGCAACAAGCTCCAACAGTTTCTGGTCCTTGGTCACCAGCAGATGGAGTCAATAATGAATCTTCTTATTCCAATACGCACCAAACTGGAACAGCTAACTTCTACCGAAGAATTGTTTCAGGTGGGAACTGTTCAAATACTTCCACAATTGTTACGTTAACGGTGAATTTATTGCCTACCGTTACTGCTTTAAATACAACTTCTACAATTTGTACAAATGACATACTTGTTGTTCCTGGATTCACTGCAACAAACGGTGATTTTAGCTGGTCACACGATGGCGAAGGACAATTAACAAACACGACTACTGCATCGCCAACTTATACTCCTTTGGATGCTGACAATGGCAACACGGTAACGTTAAGCTATGTTGTTACTAGTAATAATGTTTGCGCACCAGCAACTATAGAAGGAAATTATTCTATACTTGTTGTGCCTAACCCAATTGCAGAAGCTGGTGGAATTGCAAATATCTGTGCAAATGGAACGGCAGTAAATGTAGTTGGCACGCAAGCTTCCAATGGAACAATTTCTTGGTCACAAAATGGTTTCGGTAGTTTGAATGATAATACACTTTTATCACCGATTTATACTATTTCTCCGCAAGATACAGGATCCGTTGTTTTATTTACACTAGTTGTTTCATCCACTTTGTGTGCTGTGCCATTAACGGATATTGCTTTCTTTACGTTGAATGTTGATGATTTTGGAGCAAATCCTTCTTTGAATGCTTTTGCAGGACAGGACGTTACAATCAATCTTGGGCAGTCTGTTCAATTGGAAGCAACTGGAACGGTAATAACAGGATGGAATTGGTCCCCAACGATTGGATTGAGCGATTCAACGATCTACAATCCAATCGCAACGCCAATCACAACAACCGAATACATTTTAACCGCTTCAAATACTTTAGGATGCTTTGATCAAGATACAATTCTAGTTACTGTAAATACGGATTTCACTTTATTTGTTCCAAATTTATTCTCACCAAATGACGATGGATCGAATGATTTTTGGGAAATACCAGACATTAAATTATTTCCAAATTCAAAAGTTACCGTTATAAATAGAGAAGGGTTGGAAGTGTATAGTAACACTAACTATGATAATACATGGGATGGAACTTACGATGGCAATCCTCTTCCTGAGGCAACCTATTACTACCATTTAGAAATAGTTGGTTCCGATAAAATTTACAAAGGAGCTGTTTCCATTCTTCGCAGTACTAAATAATTCAAATTAGAAAGAAATATGAACACACTAAAACTTATTCTAGGCATTTGCTTAACTATTAGTTTAACGAAAGTGAGCGCTCAACAAGTGCCATTTAGCAGTCAATACCATGCGAATATGCTTACGATAAATCCAGCAATGACTGGAATGTCTGATTATGGACAAGCATTTTTATCGCATAGAAGTCAATATGTTGGAGTACAAGGCGGACCACAAACAAGCTACTTTTCAATTGATAATCAGATTGGAGATGGTAAAAATGGTGTTGGCTTAACAATTCTAAATGATGTTACAGATATACTTGCACGAACAAGCTTCATGGCAAATTATGCATATAGAGTTAAGTTCAATGAAAAAAGTAATTTACGTTTTGGATTAGCTGTTGGACTTCAGAACAATAGAATTGATTTTGATAAAGCGCAAGTTGTTGACCAAAATGATCAAATACTTTTTGGACCTCGTCAAAGTCAGACTGTTTTTAACATGGATTTTGGATTGGCATTAAATCTAGATAAATTTCAATTTGGATTTGCTTTGCCGCAATTGGTAAATAGCCAACCAACCTTTAATTCTTCAACGGGTGAGCAATTTTCAATCAACAACGAAAGACACATACGTTCAACCGTAAAATATGACTTTGTTCTAAACGAATCAAATGGTGTAACGCTTTATCCCATGGTAATGGTTCGTGCAGCAAAAGGAACACCAATTCAATACGACATCAGCGCTGTTTTAGACAGTAAAAAAATGGGTTGGATTGGTATAACTTATCATAACTCTTATGCAGTTGCTGTTAGTGCTGGAATCAGACATAAAAACTTCACTTTTGGTTATGCACATGATTTTATTTTGTCTCAAGTAAATGCTTACAGTAAATTCTCATCTGAGTTTATTCTAGGTTATAAATTTGGAGAAAATCTGAAAAAACAAAAACAGTGGAACGATGAAATGAACATCCGTGTTGAAGATTTGGAAGAGGATAAACAAAATAGAGAAGATGTCATTCTTAGTTTGGAAGAGAAACAAGATTCTATTGCTACGGAATTGGATAGCATAAAAGCTGAAAATGAACGAATTTCGAAGGAAATAGAACAGGTTAAGGAAGAATTAAAAACGAAAGCAGATATATCTAGTCAAACACAAGTTATATCAACTCCAGTTGCAAGCAAACCAGAACCTATAGATGGGAAAGTCAAATCAGGTGACGCTGCGCAATACAGAGATGAAAGCAATCAGATTCCTGCTGCAGGTTATTATTTGATAGTTGGTTCTTTTAGCGTTGAACAAAACGCAAAGAATTTCAAATACAAAGCGATAAATGACGGAGCAAATAATACTGCTATACTTTTAAATACATCAAATAATGTTCGAAATGTTTTCGTTTTTTATTCTACAAACAAATCTGAAGTAGATGCTGAAAAGAGAAGATTTACTGGGAAATTCGACAAAATTTGGATCCTGAAATTAAAATAATCAATTAACCATTAGTAAAATAACTATTCAACCAAAAATTTATACGAAAAAGGATGTCTAAATAGGCATCCTTTTTCGTTTCTATCCTTCATTTTTGGTATATTTGAAAAGAAGCCTTTTTTATGTTTTAATATGAAAATTATTTTTCTAGACTCCGTCCATCCAATCCTTAAAGAAAGATTAACCGCTAAAGGTTATGAATGTATAGACGCATATGCACTTTCTGAGACCGATTGCAACCGTGCGATTGAACAGGCAGATGGAATTGTGATTCGCTCAAGATATACGCTAAATGAGGCTTTTTTGAAAGATGCGGTTAATCTAAAATTCATTGCACGATCTGGTGCCGGAATGGAAAACATTGATGAACTCTATTGCGCCGACAGAAATATCGTTCTTTTTAACGCTCCCGAAGGAAATAGAAACGCAGTTGGGGAGCATGCGCTTGGCATGTTACTCGCTCTACTGAATAAATTACATACGGCAGATCGGGAAGTGCGGACAGGGAAATGGGACAGGGAAGGAAATCGGGGCAACGAACTGGATGGCAAAACCATCGGAATCATTGGATTTGGAAACAATGGAAAAGCTTTCGCTAAAAAACTTCGAGGATTTGATGTGAAAATTCTTGCCTACGATAAATACAAACAGAATTTTGGTGATCATTTTGTAATGGAATGTACCCTTAATGCAATAATGGAAAACGCAGACGTTATCAGTTTTCATATTCCACAAAATACTGAAACTCTCTTCATGGCAAATGATTTATTTTTCTCACAATTGCAGAAAGCGGTATACGTATTGAACCTTTCCAGAGGGAAAATAGTTGAAACTTCTGCTTTGGTTAAAGCAATGCAGGAAGGAAAAGTCATTGCTGCCGGATTGGATGTGCTAGAATATGAAAAAACCAGTTTCGAAGCATTTAATGAACAGAAAATCCCGGAAAATCTAAAGTATTTAATCGCTTCTGATAATGTGATACTCACACCACATGTTGGCGGATGGACAACAGAAAGTTACTTTAAGTTGAGCAATGTATTAGCAGATAAAATTTTAGAACACTTTGACATCAATTAAGTGAGGCGCAGTAAATTCCCAAAATACAAATCTTTGCCGCTTGTTGTTTTCATCCACAATTCCTTGACTTCCCACTTTTTCTTTGGAAAGTGTTTTCTGGCTAACCGTTCTATCGTTCTGAAATCAATGGCTGGCGTATAGGTATTCATTACTAAAAATCCATTTCGAGCAAGTAATGTGGAGGCAGTAGCTAATAATTCATCGATTTTGTCCTCCAATTTCCACTTCTCCCCTTTCGCTCCAATTCCCCAAGCAGGAGGATCCATCAAAATTCCTTGGTATTTGTTTCCTCTTTTTTTTTCTCTTTCGGCGAATTTAAGCGCGTCTTCCACAACCCATTTTATATCTTCGAGACTAGAACCGTCCATATTTTTCCGAGCCCAAGTTACAAGTTGTTTCACGGAGTCCACGTGCAAAACTTCCGCTTTAGCAGATTTCGCAGCGCAGGATGCAGCTCCAGTGTATGCGAATAAATTCAGAAACTTATCTTCTGGCTTTAGGTTCTTTTGTAAAAAATCCCAGTTTGTACGTTGCTCCGGAAACAAACCAACATGCTTGAATTTTGTTAGTTCCAACTGAAAATTCAATGAATTATATGCAATTGACCAGTTTTTTGGAATCTCTCTTTTAAGGGCTTTCCAAGCGCCCGATTGGTTATTTTTAACAACAAATTCCCAATGTGCAAGTTGCTCCCATTCTTTGAATGTTTTTTCCGTCTTGAAATATGCCTGAACTTCTGGACGAATAGTGATTATTGAACCCCAACGCTCGAGTTTTTTTCCTCCGCCAGCATCCAATAATTCATAGTCTTTCCAAGGCTGCGTATAAATTCGATCTTCCTCTTTGCTAACCATTAACGAGAGCGTGGTGTTTTTTTGCGTCCTCCCATCATTTGCGCCATACGCATCTGATTTTTGGAAGGTGCCATTTTCATTTGGTTCAACATCTGATTGATTTGATCCTTCATCATTCCGCCTGTATCTAATTTTTTAGCTTCTGCTAATAATTTTTCAGCTTCGCTCTTCCTGCCAGTTTGAGCACAAATACCAGCCAAATGCATTCGCGCAACAGCATTATCTTGTCCAGTTCGCAAACCCAAACCAATTGCCTTACGCAAATATTGCTCACTCTTAGCAAATCCAAACTCCTGCGTATTCATAACCGCTTGTAAAAACAAAACATACGCGTGTTGCTTTCGTGGCAACAAATTTGGATGCGTAATCTTGTTGATATGCTTCTTCGCTTTATCCGTGTTTCCTACACGCATTTGATTTAAAGCTAAAATCATATTTTCATTTCGGAAAAACGACAAAACAATAAGCGCCAAAACGAAAATAAACGTAATTCCCCATCCCCAGTTTCCGTTTACAAATAAAAAAACGTTAAAGAAAAGTGCCAATGCCGCTAAGATGCAGCGAATAATAAATCCTATCATATTTTAATCAATTGTTGCTATACATTTTAATTCGATTGCAATCGGCGTAGGGAGAGAATTAATCTCCACGGTTGTGCGACATGGTAAATTATCCTTGAAATATTCAGCATAAATGCGATTGTATGCATGAAAATCGCGTTTCATGTTTACCAAAAACACAGTTACATCGACCAATTGATTCCAACTGGAGCCAGACGCTTCCAAAATTATTCGAACGTTATCAAATACACTTCGGCACTGCGCTTCAAAATCAAATTCTATAAAATTTCCATTTTTATCCAATTTCAGTCCGGGCACTTCTGAATCGGTAGCGTCCGATCCTGCAACACGCGGACCAACTCCAGACAAAAACAATAAGTTACCAACCTTTCTTGCATGAGGATACAAACCAACCGGTTTTGGCGCTCTTTCAGTCGAAATACGGGAATTATCTGACATATAGATAAAAATTTTAGCAAATATACAGAGAATTCGGGAAACATGAATTGGATTTTTAATTTCACTTTGTGCAGCATCTACCGTATTCTGTGTAATCTATCGACAAATTTATAATTTTATGGTACTGTTTTTGACTAGAGGGAATTGCTTAATTTTAACCTATGAAAACATTTGCTTATTTCGGTTTGATTTTTGTCCTTTTCGGATTCACTTCCTGCATCGAGATTATTGATGATATTACACTTAAAAATGATGGAAGCGGAACGTTAAAATACTCCATTAATTTGAGCTCCAACAAGGTGAAAATAAATTCTATTCTGGCATTGGATAGCTTGGAAGGCAAAAAAGTACCATCCCTCGCAGAAATTGAAGCAGAAATCATTTCTTTTAAAAACAAATTAGACGCACAAACAGGAATTAGCCAAGTCATAGTAGACTATAATTTCACAGATTTCATCTTCAAAATCCAATGTGACTTTACCAGTGTTAGCGCTCTACAAACAGCAATTAAAGAAGTTGTTCAAGAGCTGAGTAAAGAAAAAAACATGCCTGAATTGGACCACAATTGGTTAAGTTGGGATGGCACAAAAATAGTGCGCTCAATTCCAGATATTACGACTAAAAGAGTGAAAGAATTAAAAGCGGAAGACATTGAATTATTGAAAACGGGAAATTATACTTCGATTTCTAGATTCGAACGAATGGTCGAAAAATTTGATAACCCAAGTGCTACTTTATCTAAAAACAAATTGGCGGTTATGATTCGAACCAATCCCTACGCCCTTTCGCAAAATTCAAATATCTTGGAAAATACAATCTATCTTTCCCCAATCAAAAATTAGAGACTTTATTTTTGTAATTTTGTATTATAATTAATCTTAATATAGTGATAGAACGCTTTCCTATGAAATTATACTCTTTAATTTTCTGCCTGGTTTTGGGCAACTTGGTTTTTTCACAGCAATCAGAAGATTTGATCCCAAAAGATGCGGTAACCGTATTCA
>JBIKZR010000343.1:0-2873 GCA_044354635.1 Crocinitomicaceae bacterium
TGAACGTTTTTCAAAGGATTTTGAGCCAATTCGAAGCGAATTGACTAAGTGGGATCCTGTTCGTGGTGAGTGGCTTGCATCCAGTATTGTTGCAATGTCCAAAAAAGAAGCGATTCCAGATAGAACGTTCCCAGAAGATTTCACACCAGCAGAAATGCTCCGAATGGTTCCGCAACCTACGCGCAATGCTGTGGAACAGACGGCAACTACCAATTTGCAAAACGCAACAGAAGCAGATAGAAACCAATGGAATACAGTTGCTTCTGTAGTTTCAAGACCTTCCTGCAAACCCACAATTGGCAGGTCATATGGCGATCCGCATTTGTCTTCTTTTGATGGCGCATCGTATTCCTTTCAAACGGTTGGCGAATTTGTTTTGGCAAAATCAGCATCACAAAATTTTGAAATTCAAACCCGTCAGCAGCCACAATCGGATGATTTTTCCCTGAATACAGCTGTAGCAATGAACGTGGCTGGTGACCGTGTAGGCATTTACCCAAATCAAAAACCGGATAATGTTTCCACTTCTGCTTTGCGTGTGAATGGCGCGGCAATCAACTTGGCAGGAAGAACGTATTTTCTACCAAATGGCGGAACAATTCGCTATAGTTCCAATACCTATGTCATTACTTGGCCAACGGGTGAAGTCGTAAATGCACAAGTTCGGAATTCTATCCTGTTTAACTTTATCAACCTAACGGTTCAAGTTAACCCTTGTGCGCAGCGAGATCTTCAGGGATTATTAGGGAATGCAAATGGCAGTAAAAACGATGATTTTGAAATAAGAACTTCTGGTAATCGTCCAGCTTATTTAGCGTTTTCTTCCTTTGGAAATGACCAAATGCAAACAGCTTCCAATGCCGCAGAAAAAGAATACCTTGCTTTTCTAGCACGCGATTATGCGCGTGAATTCAGGGTGATTAGCGAAAATTCACTTTTTGATTACGCTTTTGGACAAAATACTTTTTCCTATACGGATGAAAGTTTTCCGCGTGTGCATAGAACCGTTGGTGACTTAACAAACGACCGCCAGAATACAGCACGTCGAAATTGCGAAGAGCAAGGAGTTTCTGCTGAAGAAATGCGCGGTTGTATTTACGACAATGCCTATTTGGAAATCCCACCAAGTCCGAGACCTGTAATTAACGATCCTACAACGGGTGCTGTTTTAGGTCGCGTTGAAAAACCAATCCGAAACGTAAATCCTCCTGCAGTAGGAGTTCGAGAAGAATCCAATAAAGTGGAACGCGAAGTAATCGTTCCAGGTCCTCAAAGTATCGAACAGCAGCGGCAAACTACAAACGAAAAGCCTTCAAAAATTACAAAACCGGTTACCACGACTCCAGCAAATGCGGAAAAGGATACAAAACCGGATGTTATTTTTTCAAAGCCACAGCCAACAATTGATAAACCAAAACCTTCCACACCTTCCACACCTTCCATACCTTCAAAACCTTCCACACCTTCAAAGCCAGCAAATACGCCGGTCAAACCACCGGCACCGATTCCTGCAAAAGTGATAACTCCTGCAAAAATAGGGAAAGGATAATTTTTTTTACGTGTTAATACAACCGCACCTTCTATGTTTAATTACTGGAAGGTGCTTTTTTTTGTGCGTAAGAAATGAAAGTAGGAGCGATAGGAATTTTCAAATGGATAAGCTCATTGCGTAGTCTTCCATCCAGAATCCGTTGCCGATGGCAATATTTTCCTCTCGATCGACCTGAAAGCCAAGGTGTTGGTAGAAAGTAACCGCTTTATTGAAGCGATTGACGTTTAACACAAGTTTTTCAATGCCATTTTCTAGTGCAATTTCTTTTGCCAAAAAAAGGAGTTTTTTTCCCGCTCCAGTTCCTTGTTCCGAAGGTAAAACATAGATCTTGTGAATTTTCAATTCGTTTTTATGGGCATAAAAAGGTTGGATTCCGATAAATCCAATTGCTTTTTCTTTGTTCGAAAGAAGATAGAACTGGTGACCTTCGTTGGCTTGTTTTTGTAGCGTTTCCAAATTATACATCCACTCCAGCATGAATGCAATTTGCTCTGGTGTGAGAATCTCCTGAAATGTTTCCGGCCAAATTGCTTGCGCAAGGTCTTGCACAATCTTTAATTCCCAAGAAGAAAGCAATTTTAGCTGCATGTAACGGATTACGAACTATTTTACAAATGCTTGTTGTTCTATTCTTCCATTGATTTCCAATCGGATCCAATAATTGCCTGATTTCAAATCGGAAACGGAAATTTTTGCATTTTGAATGTTTTTCTCTGTGATTTTCCCCATTGCATCAATGATTTGAACGCGTGACGGCAATTCGTCTATAAGGGTGAAATGCAATTCGTTAATTACGGGATTTGGATAAATTGACCAGGAAATATCGCGTTTCAATTCCTCGGTACCAACCGTGTTAAGAGCCAATTTCACAGCTAAATATGCATTGATTTTTCCCCAACCCCATTTTGTACTTCCTTCTAATGGAATGATACCAGTATTGTTATCTTCCCGTGCAGTAAGAATTAGGATATTTTTAACTTGTTCCGTAGATAAATACGGATTTGCTTCAAGAATTAAAGCTACAACACCAGCCACCATTGGGGAGGCCATAGATGTTCCTGAAAATTTCGCGAAAGGGTAGGTTCTGCCATTAAAATCTACCGATGTGAATAATGTAAATGAGTTATCTGTATAGGAAGAAATAGAGGAAGCAACGCCAACGCCTGGAGCAGAAATATCTGGTTTCAACACTTCATCGTAGCGCGGTCCAACACTAGAAAATGTTGCTGCTTGTCCACCAATTGCTGTTCCGCTCGTTGAATAATACTTAGAGGTATAAGCGGCAACACTAATGATACTATTGCTACAAGAAGGCTCGCTA
>JBIKZR010000344.1:0-2870 GCA_044354635.1 Crocinitomicaceae bacterium
CGAATGAAAAGGCACGAAATTTGTATGGATTTGAAAATCGAAAAGAGCCAGCGATTGACTCTCTTTCCTTCTTTAAATCGGAAAGTAAAACTGTTGAAAAGCGCATAAAAGCAATAATTCAGCGGTATAATCGCGACTTGATTCATAACAAAACGGTAGTAGAATGAAGCAAAAAATCCGATTTATAATCAATCCTATTTCTGGCGTAGGATCAAAAGGTGAGTTACCGCAGATTATTAAAGAAAACCTAGATCTTTCCAAATTCGACTACGATATTGCTACAACCGAATATAAAAATCACGCAAAAGAAATCGCCTACCAAGCATCTTTGGAAGGAATAGATATCATTTGCGCAGTTGGTGGCGATGGCTCTGTGCATGAAGTTGGAACGGCATTGATTGGAACGCAAACAAAACTAGCGATTTTACCATGTGGTTCCGGAAATGGACTCGCACGTCATTTAGGAATTCCGATGAATTTAGCCAAAGCCATTCATTGCATCAATAACGATGATTCCATTAGAATGGATACTGTTTTAGTGAATGACAAGCCTTTTCTAGGAATTGGAGGTTATGGTTTTGATGCCTTGATTGCAAAGAAATTTGATAGTTACCATAGAAGAGGATTTTGGAGTTACGTAAAACTAGTGATTCGAGAGTTTATTCGATACAATCCTATAAATATTTCTGTGGATCTAAATGGTGAAATTAAAAGCATGCCCGTTGTGCTTTGTACTATCGCAAATTCCTCTGAATTTGGAAATGGATTTGTCGTTTCACCAACCTCAAAAATCACAGATGGAAAAATAGAATTATGCTTGTTAAAACCATTTTCAATTTGGTCAGCGCCAAGTGTAGCTTACCGTTTTTTTAAACGAACATCACACAAATCAAAGTTTTCAGAAGTTATTTCCTTTGAAAAAGCAAGAATAAAACTATCGCAAAACATTGCACATTACGATGGTGAACCATTTGATGTGCGCGAAGAATTGAATGTTCAGGTAATTCCGAGCAGCTTAAATATATTAATTGGTTCAAACGCCAGCAATAAATAACTTATGTCCTTTATAGATTTAGACATTTCAGAATTAATCCAAAAATTAGATACCCTTTCACCTTCTGCTAAAGCGGAATGGGGCGAAATGTCTGCACAACGCATGGTCGAACATTTATCTGACAGCATCATGATTTCTTCTGGAAAAAAGAAATTTCCACTAGAAATTACGGAAGATCGAATTTCAAAAATGCAGGAATTTTTAGCTTCCGACAAACCGATGGCGCGCAATATCGAAGTGCCATTTGCAAAAAAGAATACGGCATTGCGGCACGATGAAATTGAATTGGCTATCGATGAATTTTTATTGGAATGGATTGACTTTGAAGAACATTTTGGTGAAAATGAAAACCGAACAGAGCAACATCCGTACTATGGTGATTTGAATTATGAGCAATGGTGTCGCTTACATGCAAAGCATATTTCGCACCATTTCGAGCAATTCAATCTTTTAAAATAAACAGACGGAATTATTTCTTTCCGTTTCCTACTGCTTTAACCTTGTTTTCTGTAGGAACAGTCTGCATTTCAGTTTTCTTTGTTTTTTCTGATTTTACAGGAATAGACGAAGAAGGAACAACCGTTGCAGGCGCTGTCGTAGGCGCAGGAGTAGATTCATTCTTTAATTCAGAAGCAGGCGCAGCAGGAATTCTTTTTACCTGTTTTTTTGCAGCTTCTTTTTCAGAAACCTGAGCACTAGCTCCGAAAGAAATAACAGTTAAAACTGCCACCGTTAAAATTTTAGAAAATGTTTTCATAGTTTTACTTTTTTATTCACCATTTGATTGCTCTTGAGCTTTCCGAATAATTATAAGAATAAAAATAATCAAAAAATGAATCACATCACACTTTACCCAAGTAAAATTTAATTTCAATATGATACTAATCTATTCCTTCGCAATCGGCAGTGTTTTGGGAACATTAAATTACCTTTATTTCCGCAGACAAGGGTATACATCTTATACCATACTAATTCTCGGAGTTTTCGCCTTTACTTCTATTTCATTTACCTTTTTGAAATTCTTTGTTTAAGCAATTTTTAGTACCTTCGTCTAGCTTATGAAGTCAGCAATTCAACTGCATATAATTGGAATTAAAAGTGCTTTTACAGCCCTTTCTGAAGGTAAATTTCTTCTGTTTTTTATTCCAGGTATACTAATTGGTTTATTCTTTTGGTTGATTTCTATTTTCACGGAAACCGTTGCAAGTTCCTTTTCATTTTTAGAAAGTATTCCAATAATCGGATCCTATTTGCTTTCTGGTGTAAAAGGAACATTCGGTATCGTAAATTTTATAATGGATCAACTTTTTGTTTTCTTCATTTTATCGTTACTTTCCCCTTTCAACGCGATTCTTAGTGAGAAAATGGATAGTTCCATTACCGGAAAAACCTATCCATTTGATTTTTTCAATGTGATTAGCAGCATAATCCGAATGATTTGTATTGTTTGCATCGCTGTTATACTCGAACTTATTGTTCTTGGGATGTATTGGATTATTTCTAGAATTTTAGGGTTTCATTTATTGGATCAAGTGGCATTTTTTTGCATCGCAGCATTTTTTTACGGGTTCTCTTTTTACGACTATAGCCTCGAAAGAAATCAACTCAGCGTGCTAAAAAGTTTGAAGTTTACCTTTTTTAATTTTCCAATAATTCTGTTAACAGGCAGCATTTTTCTAGCTATATATTTTATTCCAGTTATAGGAATAATTATTTCGCCAGTGATAACTGTGCTGATTTCTACCTATATTTATCTACAAATAAATGTTCCAACTTTGAATTCAACAACAGCATGATAGGACTAAAATCAACCTTT
>JBIKZR010000057.1:0-8714 GCA_044354635.1 Crocinitomicaceae bacterium
TTCACAGGAAATATATAATTTATAGGCATACAAGAAAAATGCAGTGCTAGCAATTGTTGCTATAATTAGCGTTGGGATTCCCGTCCACCCGAGTATCCAAGGCAATAAACTAAATGGAATCATTGCAAAAGAATAGACAAGTATTTGAAATGCAGATGCGCTGGATCGTCCTTTTGGCGAAGGCAATAACGAAAATCCTCCTGCTTTGTAATCATCGTATAAAACCCATGCGATTGCCCAAAAATGCGGGAACTGCCACATGAATTGAACGAAAAAAAGAACCCCTGGAAGTAACCCGAAATCGTTCGTTGCAGCGATTGCTCCAAGCATTGGCGGAATAGCGCCTGGAAATGCGCCTACAAAAACTGCCCATGGCGAAACACGTTTCATTGGCGTGTAGACAAAAACATATAATATAAAAGCCGCCAAGCCAAGAAGTGCAGAATATATATTGATTAGAAACAACAAATACGCACCAACAAGCAACGAGAATACTACGATTGTATACGCTTCCTTTACCGACATTGTCCCCATTGGAATCGGTCGGCGCTCCGTGCGCTTCATTAATTTATCTAAATCGCGTTCCCAAATTTGATTGGAACCATTGGAAGCAGCAGTTACAAGCGATCCGCCTAAGAGTAGATAAAAAATATGCAAGCCATTATTTCCGCCAGCAAATAGATAACCAGACAATGCCGAAAGTACAACCAGTGATGCTAATCGAAATTTTGTGAATGCGTTATAAATTTGTATTTTTTTTCCTAGTGACATTTGTTGAGTTGGGACCTCCATGAATAAAAATTGCAGCACAAAAGTAATGAAATTAACTACCTGCATCAAATATTAAACGTCTTTTTATCCGGTATAAAGATATTATGTTTTTTGCTGCTTCCTCTCAAATTTGAGATGGTTTTCAGACGCTTTTAGTTCGCTAATTTCAGATTGAATTTTTAAAATTTACCAATTCAGGAAGCGAATTACGTTTAAAACAGAAAGTTAAAGGTCCTTAAATTCATAAAACCAACTAATTTTTTACATTTGTATCTTTAACCCGTTTTTATGTCAATTCAAAAATTATCGATTCTTATTCCAGCTTACAACGAAGAAAATACAATTCAGGTAATTCTGGAAAAAATTGCTGCGGTAAAATTGGAAAACAACATAGCAAAAGAAATAATCATAGTGAACGACTGCTCCAAAGATAATACAGTTGATAGCATTGAACACTATATTTCAGCGCACCCGGAATTGGATATTCGTTTCTTTTCACAGGAAAGGAACATGGGAAAAGGTGCAGCAATCAACCGTGCAATTCAAGAATGTTCTGGTGATTATTTGCTGGTGCAAGATGCCGACTTAGAATACGATCCACAAGAATACAATTTGTTGCTAAAGCCGGTTTTTATGGACGATGCAGATGTTGTATACGGTTCGCGTTTCATCGGTCACCACCCGCACAGAATTTTGTTTTATTGGCATTCCATTGGGAATAAGTTTTTAACACGGCTTTCCAATATGATGACGAATCTCAATTTAACGGATATGGAAACCTGCTACAAATTGATTCGTACAACGATCGCAAAGGAGATCAATATCCAAGAAAAAAGGTTCGGTATCGAGCCGGAAATCACTGCAAAACTTGCGAAAATTCCAAAAATAAAAATATATGAGGTTGGAATTTCCTATTACGGTAGAACGTATGAAGAAGGAAAAAAAATCGGATGGAAAGATGGTTTTAGAGCGATTTATTGTATCCTGAAATACAAGTTTTCAAATTGATTCTAAGCTCGGGAACATGCACCTATGGGTTTAACTCATTTTTCTGATACGCTGTAAAACAAAAAAAGAGACCCAAAAGTCTCTTAAATTGAAATATTCTAAAGCTGCAACGATTACAAAATCAACATTGCGTCGCCGTAAGAATAAAATTTATATTTATTCTCAATTGCTTCTTTGTAAGCTGTCATCATTAAGTCGTGCCCGCAAAACGCAGAAATCATCATTAACAAAGTGGAAAGCGGTGTATGGAAATTTGTAACCATAGAATCAGCAATACTAAATTCATATGGTGGGAAAATAAATTTATTTGTCCAACCATCGTATGGCTTTAACAAACCGTCTGTGGAAACTGAAGTCTCGATGGAACGCATAGAAGTAGTTCCAATTGCACAAACTCTCTTTTTATTAAGCTTGGCGTTGTTCACGATTTTTACGCACTTTTCATCAATTATTACTTGCTCAGAATCCATTTTATGTTTTGTCAGATCCTCTACTTCTACCGGACGGAATGTTCCCAACCCAATATGCAAGGTAACCTCTGCAAATTGAATTCCTTTCAATTCCAATCTTTTCAGAAGTTCTCTTGAGAAATGTAAACCAGCAGTTGGCGCTGCAACCGCACCTTCTTCTTTTGCGAAAATCGTTTGATAACGATCTTCGTCAGAAGGCTCCACCGAACGCTTGATATATTTTGGAAGTGGTGTTTCTCCAAGTTCCGTTATTTTTGCTTTGAATTCTTCATAAGGACCATCAAAAAGAAAACGCAAAGTTCTCCCTCTCGATGTTGTGTTATCGATTACTTCAGCAACCAATGAATCGTCATCGCCGAAATATAATTTATTTCCAATTCGAATTTTACGCGCTGGATCTACCAAAACATCCCACAACAAACTTTCACGGTTCAATTCTCTTAATAAAAAAACTTCGATTTTAGCCCCCGTTTTCTCTTTATTTCCATACATTCTTGCTGGAAAAACCCGCGTATTATTCATGATCATTACATCTCCTTCAGAGAAATAGTTTATCAAATCCTTGAATAATTTATGTTCAATTTTTCCGGTAGAACGGTGGATGACCATCAACTTGGCTTCGTCGCGATTTTCACTAGGATATTCCGCGATTAATTCCTCGGGAAGATCAAAACTAAAATCGGAAAGTTTCATTTTACTCATACTGCAGTTTTTTAGTTCCTTTAAAGAAAAGGAGCACAAAGATACAAAATAATAGAGGGCTTGTCAAGTGCTAATTTCGGAATAGTAATTACTTCCCCTGAATAATGGAAATCCAGTCGTCTACACTTTTTGCTTCTTCGATGGTTTGTTCACCGGATTTTGTTCTTCTTAAAGCGATTAAAGTGCCACCAGATTGGAGGTGTTTACCAAAATCGTATGCGATAGATCGAATATACGTTCCCTTAGAACACGTAATTTCAAAATCAATTTCCGGAAAACGTTCTGCTGAGATTGTAAAAGCTGAAATTTCAATTGTATTTGCTTTCAAATTTACTTCTTTACCTGCACGAGCCAAATCATAGGCGCGTTTTCCATCCACTTGTTTGGCGGAAAAAATGGGTGGAACTTGCTGGATTTTACCACTAAATTGCAAGCGTGTTTCTTCTAATAATTCTGAGGTAATATGATCTGTTGGAAATTCTGCGTCGAATGCACTCTCCAAATCATAGGATGGCGTTGTTTTTCCGAGTAAAATCGTTCCTGTGTAGGTTTTCATTCCACCCATCAACTGATCAATTCTCTTGGTGTGTTTTCCAGTGCATAAAACCAACAAGCCGGTTGCAAGAGGATCCAAGGTTCCAGCGTGACCAACTTTTATATTTTTAACCTGTAAAACTTGTTTTAAATTCCATCTGATTTTATTGACAACATCGAAAGAAGTCCAGCCAAGAGGCTTATCTACGAGGATTGTTTCTCCTTCAATAAAATCCATCTCTCCAAACAAAAAAGGTAATTAAAAGTATTCCGAGCACAATTCTATACCATCCCCAAATTTTGAAACCGTATTTATCGATTATTCCGATGAACAATTTGATGGCCAATGCTGCAACTAGAAATGCTAGAATATTTCCAAAAATAAAAAACAGAATGTTTTCATTCGACGCCGATATCATTTCATAGCCTTTTTGTTCAATTCCTTTTACCTTCCAGTCTTTTACTAAAACAGAATACATGGTAACGGCTAACATAGTTGGAACTGCAAGAAAAAAACTAAATTCTGCAGCCATTTTTCGTGTTAAACCTTGTTGCATACCGCCAATTATCGAAGCTGCAGACCTACTCGTTCCCGGCATCATTGCCAGACATTGCCAAAAACCTATCGTAATAGCTTTTCTGACGGTAATATTTTCTTCCTTATTTATTTTGGTGTTTTTAAACAAACGATCGATAAACAATAAAACCACCCCACCAAGAATCAGTACTACTGCAATCGGAATGGGTTTCTCCAATACGGATTCAATCTGCTCATCAAATAATTTTCCTAAAATCAAAGCTGGAATAACTGCCATCGCCAATTTGAAATAAAACTTTGGCGACTTGAAATCGAAGAATTTTTTCCAGTATAAAACTACTACGGATAGTATCGCTCCAAATTGAATGGATACTTGGAATAACTTAACAAATTCATCCGATTCAGTTTGAAAAATAGCACTAGTAAAAATCATGTGCGCCGTGGAAGATACCGGTAAAAACTCCGTCAGACCTTCAACGATGGCCAGGATAAGTGCTTGAATAAATTCCATTTGAAACGTGCTTAATCTTTATTGATTTTTTTCTTTTTTAGAATCGCATAAATTATTACAATATATCCGGCAACAATCAGCATTGGTGCGATTGTAATTCTTCGTACGCTAAAAAGCTCCGACGCATCGAAAGCATTTGGGTCTTCCGCAGCTCCGCCAATCATTAAAAGAAATCCTAACACATTAATTGCAAGGCCTATCAGTAATAGTTTATAGTTTTCTGGTTGAAAACCGAATTGTGACTTTTTGTTCTCCATGAGTCAAATTTAATATAAATCATCCAACTTCATTCGCAAATATTTGTTAAGAGCGAACCAAGTCGAAACTAACGTAATTACAACTCCTATAATCAGTAATGAAGAGGAAAGAAGCAGAAAAGTTTCAAGCGTATAACTAATTTCAAATGACTCCATTAAATTATTCAATGCAAAAAACAAAGTCATTAACAAGGCTAATCCAATCAATGCAGAAACTGCTCCTTGAAAAATAGATTGAATTAAAAAAGGCTTTCGAATATAACCGGATTTTGCGCCCACTAATTGCATTGTTTTAATGGTAAAGCGTTTGGAATAAAGTGCCATTCGAATGGTATTATTGATCATTGCAACAGCAATAATAATCAGTAACAAAGCGACAGCAAGGAACAAAAAAACAAATTGACGAAAACCAAGATTTACAGATTCTACGCTTGCTTTGTCATAATTTACCTCATCAATTTGATCCGGATAGGATGAAAGCAATTTCTTTTTAATGTTTTCCATTCCTTCTTTGCTCGCGTGTTCCGCTTTTGGCTTAAATCCAATTGTTGGAGGAAGAGGGTTTTCACCTTCAAAAATGGAAAGTATTTGATCCGCATTTTGATCCGTTCCACTAAATTCTTCAATTGCTCTTTCTGGCGAAACGAAATAAACATCACTGAACTGACCCCATGTTTTTAGCTCTTGCTCAATCTGCTTAATATCCGCATCGTTTAATTCCGGCTTGAAAAATAAATCTCCCTGCAACGATTCTTTCGCTTGTTTTTGAACATTCTCCAAGCCAAAAATTCCGCCTAATACTAGGCCAATCATAAATAATACAAGCGAAATCCCGATTACAGTCGAAACATAACTGGAACGAACACCTTGTTTACTGTATTTTTCTGCGGTTGCACTCATCGGTCACGAAGTTAGAAATAAATATTGGTCGGAGAAATAACCACTTATGAAAATTAAAAAATACACATTGTTAATAACCCTATTGCGATCGAAAACCAAGGAATGGAAAATGTCAAATCACATCCATTTCTTAAAAAATGTTAAACTACTCTGTAACATGTACTTTTTCGATAATATCTGCGTTAGTTGAATAAAAGAAGTAGGCTGATGCCAAACTTGTAATTTTGTTTTGATTTTTTGGCTCGTTTATTGAGAAGATTTAAAGCACTGGCTCGTAGTAAAAGTCGGTTTTCATAAGTAGTAGTAGTTTAGGTATTGAAAGGGGGAATTTTTTATTTCCCCTTTCATGTTTTTAAACCCTTTTGTTCTTTCATTTCGAATTAGAGGATTTCACACAGAAACTTCCCTTTACAATCCACGAATTATGAATTTTTGACGTACTTTTGTTGCACTTTCCTTGTTAATAGGAATTTCTAATAAGTCACATACATTTATGAAAAACATACGTAATTTCTGCATTATAGCGCATATTGATCATGGGAAAAGTACCCTGGCAGATAGACTTTTGCAAACTACCGGCACAATTTCCGACCGCGAAATGCAAAATCAGGCCTTGGATGACATGGATTTGGAGCGCGAACGTGGAATTACAATTAAAAGCCACGCTATTCAAATGAATTACACATTTGAAGGCCAGGATTACATTTTAAATTTAATTGACACACCTGGACACGTAGATTTTTCTTACGAAGTTTCGCGATCTATTGCAGCCTGCGAAGGTGCATTACTAATTGTTGATGCTTCACAAGGAATAGAGGCACAAACAATATCCAATTTGTACCTTGCACTGGAGCACGATTTAGAAATCATTCCAATTTTGAACAAAATGGATCTTCCAGGTGCAATGCCAGAAGAAGTTTCTGACCAAATAATGGAGTTAATCGGCTGTAATTTGGAAGATATAATCCAAGCATCTGGCAAAACAGGTTTGGGTGTAGATCAAATTTTAGAAGCAGTAATTAACCGAATTCCTTCTCCAAAAGGAGATGAAGACGCTCCGCTTCAAGCAATGATCTTTGATTCCGTATTTAATCCATTCCGTGGAATTATAGCATACTACAGAATTAGAAATGGCGTCTTGCGAAAAGGAGATAAAATTAAATTTTTCAATACTGGAAGAACCTATAATGCTGACGAAATTGGGATTCTAAAAATGTCGCTAAGTCCGAAAAATGAAGTTCGTGCTGGAGATGTTGGCTATATAATTTCTGGTATCAAACAGGCAAACGAAGTGAAAGTTGGGGATACTATTACAACTTTTGCCAATCCATGCGAAACAGCAATTAGAGGATTTGAAGATGTGAAACCAATGGTTTTTGCTGGAATTTATCCGGTTGATACGGATGAATACGAAGAGCTTCGGTATTCCATGGAGAAATTGCAGTTAAACGATTCTTCTTTGGTTTTTGAACCAGAATCCTCCGCAGCTTTGGGTTTTGGCTTCCGTTGCGGATTTTTAGGAATGCTCCACATGGAGATTATTCAAGAACGCTTGGAGCGGGAATTCAACATGACTGTTATTACAACTGTTCCAAACGTTTCCTACAAAGCATACATGCGGAAAGAACCAACGGTTGAAATAATCGTGAATAATCCTTCTGAATTGCCAGATCCATCAGGAATGGAAAGAATTGAAGAGCCGTATATTAAGGCGCAAGTAATTACAAAATCGGAATACGTTGGTCAAATCATGACGCTCTGTATTGATAAACGCGGTGATATTAAAAACCAAGTTTATCTGACTCAAGATCGCGTGGAACTTTCTTTCGAAATGCCTTTAGCCGAAATTGTATTCGATTTTTATGATCGATTAAAATCGGTTTCTCGCGGATATGCTTCTTTTGATTACCATCCAATTGGCTATAAGGAATCGGATTTAATCAAAATGGATCTTTTGTTAAATGGCGAACAAGTGGATGCATTGTCCGCATTGGTTCATAGAAGTAATGCATACGATCTTGGAAAACGTATTTGTTTGAAATTAAAAGAATTGATTCCAAGGCAACAATTTGAAATACCAATTCAAGCGGCAATCGGCGCGAAGGTTATTGCGCGTGAAACAATCAAAGCACTTCGAAAAGATGTTACTGCAAAATGCTATGGTGGTGATATTTCTCGAAAGCGAAAATTATTAGAGAAGCAAAAAGAAGGTAAAAAACGTATGCGACAAGTTGGAAGAGTAGAAGTTCCGCAAGAAGCATTCATGGCCGTTTTGAAATTAAACGACTAAAAAAAGGTGTAAAATACTTGAATAAATTAGGCTTAAAATTATCTAATCAAAACAAAAACGGCTCCTTTGGGAGCCGTTTTTATGTGGTATTTAAATCTTTATCTGCTAAAAAAACCTAGAATTTATTCATCCTCGTCTTCTTCATCCTCTTCTGGCTTGTCATAATCTGGCTCATCCTCATCATCCGAATCCAAATCATCATCTTTCACATCCACTTTTTCCAATTCTTCATCATCGAAATCATCTTCCTCATCATCCAGTATTGCAGCAGGTTTTGGGATAGATTTATTGATTTTGACCAAATAAATCACCTCATCCGTTTCCCAAATCAGCGCTTCCATCATTTCCCCCATCGGGAATTTGCTTGTTGGGATTTTAATACTCGTCAAATGGTTGATATACCCATCTGGGAAATCTTTTAAGATTTGCTTCTTTTGATCGATAGTTAATTTATCGTAACTAATGATGGCTCTTTTCTTAGACATAATTAATTTTATATTTCTAGTTTATAAATTCTATTGATTGGAATAATTGAGTTTTGCTTCAACACGATGGAGGTATCTGTAACTGCCCAAATTGTCGTTTCTACAACCATCTTTTTCTTAGTATCTTCAAAATAAATTCTAACTTTCTGATGCTCTAAGTTACCTAAAGAAATTGCTCTATCCAACTGATTTTTCAATAATTTACTTTCTTCTTCTGTTTTTAGCACTTCTTCGTGCGGAAAAACAAA
>JBIKZR010000058.1:0-8708 GCA_044354635.1 Crocinitomicaceae bacterium
GCCAAGTGGGTTTTCGGTTGAAAATGCCCGCAATTATATCCGTAAATTGGCACACCACAAAAAATGCGCTTACCTGCATTTGCCGGAAGGAGCTCCCACAAATATACAGGAAGAAAAAATCGTTGGAAAAACCCTTGCTTATTTGGTTTGGGATTTTATCACCACAAACAATAGATAAGTTGTCTCTAATCGAAATAGATCTATTTTGAAACAGTGATTTCTGTAAATGTTGAATCTATTAATACAGAAGCGTCGTATTTTCCAAAACACCAACAATTGCCGAAGGGCAATTATCAGGAAGTGGCGCTTTACTTTCCGTATATGTAAATTTTATTTTTAGGCCATCTATTCTATACTTTTCGATTAAATTCAAAGGATACAATAAAAACATTTCGCCATTTCTGTATGCTTCTATATACAATGGGCATCCTTCGCCTTCTGAAGAAACGCGCACTTTACCAACAAGTATTTCAGGCTCTTTCGCCTCTTCTGTTTTTTCTTCGACAATTTTAACTTCTTTTACTGGATTAACTGGCGTTTCCTTTGTTATAGAACAGGCAAATGTTACTGCTAAAATCATAAAAATTAGAATGAATCTCATACTGAAAGTATTTAATGTTGTGCTACATAAATTAAAAGACAATGATACTAAAAAAAATAGGAAAAAAAGAGAGAATTAAACAAAAGTCTCTCTTTCCATAACCTTTGGAAATTACTATTTATTCCGTTGAAAGGATAATACAAATCCAACCATTTAGTTACCGTATGGCAAGCTAAAATTCCACTAATTAACATTTTAGCATTGATAAACAAAAGAATATACCTTTCAAACAAGATGATACTGCTTTACATTTGTTCTGAAAATGAAGGACGAAAAATCAATACGTGCACTGATTCAGTTAATTGACGACCCGGATGAAAACATCTACGAACAGGTCAGAGACAGGCTGCTTTCCTATGGTTCAAATGCAATTCCTTTTCTGGAAAATTCTTGGGAAGATGAAGATTACGGATTGATTTTTCAAACAAGAATCGAACAGATTATTCACGAAATTCAATTTGAAGACGTAAAAGTCAGTTTGAAAGACTGGTCAAATTCGACAGAAAAAGATTTGTTGAAAGGGGCAATTATCGTTGCTAAATTTCAGTGTCCCGGTCTAAATGAATCTGAAATTCATTACGCAATTCAAGAAATTCGAAAGGATATTTGGTTGGAACTTAATCCAAAGCAAACCGCTTTTGAGCAGGTTAAAATTTTCAACCATATTCTTTTTGGAACGTATAATTTTCATGGCGATTCCAAGCATTTCCATTCGCCATTGAATTCTTTTATCCATTCTGTAATGGAATCCAAGAAGGGAAATCCTTTAAGTTTATCTTTGATTTATAGTATTTTAGCACAATCGTTAGATATCCCTATTTATGGTGTGAATTTACCGAACCATTTTATTTTAGCCTATATGGATGAAAATGGTGCGAGTCTATTTCTACCAGAAAAAAATGAATTTGGGGTGTTATTTTACATTAATCCTTTTTCTAAAGGAAGTATTTTAGATTCGAAGTCGATTAAAGATTTTTTGGATGGTTTACACTTGACGTATGATCGTTCTTATTTCGAGCCTTGCTCCAATACTTCCATATTAAAGCGGATGTTGACCAACTTGATTTCTTCCTTTCAAGCAGTTGGAAATATTGAGAAAGTAGAAGAACTGATAGTGCTTCGTGCAATTTTAGACTGATTATCGAATTTCAAATGCTACATCCAAGCGCTTTAACTCCTTAAATAAAGCATTGTTTGGATCAATCATCATGCTTTTTGAAGGCATCCGTACTTCAATTCCATCCAAGGGATCGTAAATTATAAAATGCAAATTACATTTTCCTTCGTTTGCTAAAAACAATTTATTGAGATCCATAATCATCGCCTGATCCAAAGCTTTACTGGAAATTTTAACGTGCACACTATTGGCTTTTGTTTCCTTTAAATTTTGGAGCAACTCAATGGTATGCACTACAAATTCAAGTTCACTTCTACGCTGGGGAATTTCAATTCTACCCTTCATTGCGATAAAAGTTCCTGGCTGAATGAAATGTTTGAATTTCAAATAATTCTCTCGCCACAAGAAAAGCTTATAGGAATCGCTGTAATCCTCTATGATAAGCGTTCCAAATGGATCCCCATTCTTTGTGAAACGGTGTTCTGCATCGGAAACAGTTGCAGCAATTAATATATCTTTCCCTTTATGTTGTTCCATATCGTTCAACATCCCAACATTTCCGGTACAAAATGAATCTATTTCAATTTTAAAATCATCCAATGGGTGACCAGAAATAAATATACCAACGACTTCTTTTTCCCGGTTTAATTTATAGATACTTCCCCACTCTTCCGCTTTTGGAATTTCTGGTTCAGGCAAGTGTGTACCGGTTGGACTATCAAAAATACTTATCTGAGAAGAATTTTCACTTTCCTGAAAACTCGATCCAAACTTCACGGCATTTTCTAAAAAATTTCTACCAGATCCATCTTCCTTGAAATATTGAGCCCGATGAACGCCTTTAAAGGAATCAAAACCACCGGAATACGCTAAACTTTCGAATGCTTTTTTGGTACAAATACGTAAATTAACACGTTTTGAAAAATCAAAAATAGAGGAGTAATTGCCATTTTCTGCGCGTTCAGAAATAATCGCTTCCACCGGTGCACTTCCCAAACCTTTTATTGCGCCAAGTCCAAAACGAATTGCTCCCTCTTTATTTACTGTAAACTGGTAATTAGATTCGTTCACATCCGGACCTAAAACCTGCACGCCCATTCGTTTGCATTCCTCCATGAAAAAAGATACTTGTTTGATATCGTTCATGTTATTGGAAAGAACGGACGCCATGTATTCACCAGGAAAATTGGATTTTAAATAAGCTGTCTGGTATGCAATCCAAGCATAACAAGTGGAATGAGATTTATTGAAAGCATACGAAGCAAACGCTTCCCAGTCTTTCCAGATTTTTTCCAAGCTTTCGATTTTATGGCCTTTTTCGCCACCTTGCACCAAAAACAAAGGTTTCATTTTGTCCAACATTGGGCGATCCTTCTTTCCCATTGCTTTTCGCAAAGTATCGGCTTCGCCTTTTGTAAAACCAGCCAATTTCTGGGAAAGTAACATTACTTGCTCTTGGTAGACTGTAATTCCGTATGTTTCACTTAAAAATTCTTCACAATCATCTACGTCGTAAACAATTGTTTCTTCCCCATGTTTTCGTTTGATAAACGAAGGGATATATTCCAAAGGTCCTGGACGGTACAAGGCGTTCATTGCAATTAAATCTGCAAAAACAGTCGGTTTCAGCTCCCGCATGTATTTTTGCATTCCGGCGGATTCATACTGAAAAATACCAACCGTTTCGCCCCGCTGAAATAATTCATAGGTTTTTGTATCGTCTTCCGGAAAGGTATCCGGATCCAATTCAATTCCTTTTATTTCGCGCACATTTCTTACCGCATCTTTGATTAGCGTAAGGGTTTTCAAGCCTAAGAAGTCCATTTTTAGCAAGCCAGCAGATTCCGCAACAGAGTTGTCGTATTGTGTACAATACATGTTAGAATCCTTTGCCGTTGCAACAGGAACATAATTGGTAATATCGTCGGGCGTAATAATCACACCGCAGGCATGGATTCCGGTATTCCGAACAGAACCTTCAAGATCTCGTGCGCGATTCAACACCCGAGAAGCCAAATCCTCTCCACTTGCGATAACGCGCAATTCCTTTGCACGCGCAATATCGTCTTGGTTATTTTTTAGCTTGTCCGCAAGTTCCGCATCGTTCATATTGAATAATTTCTTCAATGAAACATCGGTTACCAATTTTGCTATTCTATCCGCATCGGGAAGTGGCAAGTCCAAAACCCTTGCAGTATCTCGGATAGAGGATTTTGCGGCCATTGTTCCGTAGGTAATAATTTGTGCGACTTGATTGGCACCATATTTATTAATTACCCAATCGATTACGCGACTTCGACCTTCGTCGTCAAAATCAATATCGATATCCGGCATGGAAACACGGTCTGGATTTAAGAAACGCTCAAAAAGTAGGTCGAACTTGATTGGATCGACATTGGTGATTTTTATGCAATAAGCAACCGCAGATCCTGCTGCAGATCCACGACCTGGACCAACAGAAACACCCATGTCTCTAGCTGCTTGACAGAAATCCTGTACAATTAAAAAATAACCAGGATAGCCAGTTTTTTCTATCGTTGCCAGTTCAAATTCCAATCGTTCGCGAATTTCCTCCGAGATTTCTCCGTATCTTTTTTCAGCACCAACATACGTAAGGTGTTTCAAATAATTATTTTCTCCGCGCTTTCCGCCATCTATAGCGTCTTGCGGGTCCTGAAAATCTTCCGGAATATCGAAGGCAGGCAAAAGCACTTCTCTTGCCAATGGGTATTGTTCGCATTTATCAATGATTTCTCCAATGTTATCTATTGCTTCGGGAAGATCCAAAAACAATTCCTTCATTTCTTCCGAAGTTTTAAAATAATATTCTTCATTTTCAAGGCCATAGCGAAAACCTCTTCCTCGCCCTTTTGGCGTAGATACTAGTTCGTTATCTTTTACACACAACAAAACGTCATGCGATTCCGCATCTTTTTTATCTAAATAATAGGTGTTATTTGTTGCGACAAGCTTGATCTGGTGTTTTTTAGAAAACTTGATCAAGGTTGGAATTACCCGTTCTTCATTTTCCTGTCCATGGCGCATGATTTCCAAATAGAGATCGTCCCCAAACTGTTCTTTCCACCAAAGAAGGGCTTCTTCTGCTTGAATTTCACCAAGATTTAAAACCATGCTTGGAACCTCACCATACAAATTTCCAGTTAAGACAATCAGGTTTTCCTTGTACTGTTCAATAACATTTTTGTCAATTCTAGGAACATAATACATTCCTTTTGTATAGGCAATGGAAGCCAGTTTAATCAGATTATGGTATCCTTTTTTATTTTTAGCCAAGAACACAACTTGGTAACCATTGTCCTTAACCGTTTTGTCTTCCAAATTTTTACACACATTGAATTCGCAGCCAATAATTGGCAACAAATCTTTTTTGGTGAACTCCTCTCCGTTTTCAAGTGCTAATTTACGTTCCGCACCTAAAGCTTTATTGTACGTTGCAACTGCTTTCTCAAAGTGAAATGCTGCCATCATATTTCCAGTATCCGTCAATGCAACTGCAGGCATGTTGTATTCCGCCGCTTTAGCAACTAATCCGTTAACATTTATCGTAGACTGAAGAATGGAAAACTGCGTATGGTTATGTAAATGTGCGAACCTGCTTTCCGATAATTGCGCTAAAATTGTTTCCTTATTTCCAGAAGGTGGTGCAGATTCTATTTTTGAAGCAGCTTTTATTTGTTGACTTACTTCTTTTAAATTGAAGTGTTTTAAGCCAATAGCTTGGATTGGTGCTGGGTTGAAAGCTGCAAAATCTTCCAAATACTGATCTTCCTGCTGCAAGAGATTTGCGGAAAAATACCCTCTTCGAAGTAACTCTAGAAAACAACGCGTTGTAGCTTCTACATCGGCTGTTGCATTGTGTGCTTCAGAAAAAGGCACTTGAAACAAAAAGGAATGCAGTTCCGTCAAGGTTGGTAATTTGAACCTTCCTCCCCTTCCTCCGGGTAATTTACACAAACTAGCTGTAACTTCTGTACAGGTATCCAAAACAGGCATTTCGCCCATTTCAGTTTTAATATCTTTCCGAATGTATTCACATCCGAGAACATTTAAATCGAATCCTACATTTTGACCAACAACGAATTTTGCTTTGTCTAGTGCTTGGTTGAACAACTGTAAAACATCCGCCAAAGATTCGCCATGTTGGGTTGCTAATTCGGTTGAAATTCCGTGAATTTTTTCAGCATCGTATGGAATATCAAAGCCTTCCGGTCGAATGAGGAAATCTTTATTTTCAATCAGTTGCCCCATGTCGTCGTGCAATTGCCACGCTAATTGAATCACCCTTGGCCAATTGCTTGTGTCTGTAATTGGAGCTTTCCAATCACGCGGTAAACCGGTCGTTTCGGTGTCAAAAATTATATACATGAATCTTGAAAATTGAGAGGAATAAAGTTACAAAAAAAGGTGGGGCTTAAAAATGAAATTTATTAACAATTCATTTTTCCTGGAATTTGAGTACACGATTACTCTAGTATTTTGATAAATAGGAGATTTGGCTGTTGGATTATGGTGTACTTAAAATTGATTGATAAAAAAAACCGTCTTGGAAATTCAAAACGGTTTTTAAATACTATGTTAATCTCGTTTAATTCTTTGTTGGTGCGCCTGAATTGTTTACTGGAGCGCCTGATTCTGGAGCTGGTAAAACATTTCCTTTGATGTAAATAATTTTTTCCGCGGCATTTACTGCGTTTGAAGTAATCGTTACATTTTTGTTGATTACACCTTGTCTAGAAGTATCGTACTTAACTTTAATAGAAGCTTTTGCTCCTGGAGCGATTGGTTCTTTCGGCCATTCTGGAACGGTACAACCACAAGATCCTTTTGCATTTGAAATTATCAAAGGTGCATTTCCAGTGTTTTTAAATTCAAAAGTACACGTTCCGTCTGCACCATTTTTAATTGTTCCATAGTCGTGCGTATCTTTTGTGAAATCGATTTTAGCACCACTTGTAGTTTGAGCATTAACTGTATTCATTGCAAAAGCAGCAGTCAATACAAGCATTAAAGAGAAAATTACTTTTTTCATACCGTTTGTTTTTAAGTTTATCTGATTAGTTTATTAATTTATTTGTTTTTTACACATTCAAATATAAAACAAGAACATACGTGTTGCAAAGGTTTAACAGATTGTTAACGTTTTTATGCTTTCGGTTCGACAAATACTTTGAATCGAATTTTTTCACGTTTGTTTTTTGTGTTCGTCTGCAAAATCACTTCCCTATTCTGCTGAAAGGATTTTCCCTCAGAATCGAAGATAACTTTAATTACCCCTGTTTTTCCGGGGTCAATTGGTTTTTCAGGCAAAATCACTTTGGTACAGGAACACTGTACTTTGTAGTCAAAAATGAGCAATGGAGAATTTCCTGTGTTGGTAAAACTATAGGAATGTTCTAAAATAGCTCCTTCTGTGCAATCCGGAAATTTATGCAGCGATTGCTTCAAACTAAATTCCGCCTCCTGACATATGCCAAGGGCGGAACTTAAAAATATAATACATCCTAATAAAAGGAATTTCATTTTAGTTATTTGTTGGAGCTCCAGAATTGTTAACTGGTGCGCTTCCTTCCGGAGCTGGTAAAACATTTCCTTTGATACGAATAGTCTTAGAAGGCTCATTTACCGCGTTGGAAGTAATGATCACACTTTTATTAATCGGACCAGGTCTTTTTGTATCGTATTTTACCTTAATCGTAGCTTTTGCTCCTGGAGCAATTGGTTCTTTCGGCCATTCTGGAACGGTACATCCGCAAGATCCTTTCGCATTGGAAATTATCAACGGCGCATTTCCAGTATTTTTGAATTCAAAAGAACATGAACCATCACCGCCATATTTTACGGTTCCATAGTCGTGCGTTTCTTTCGTGAAATCAATTTTTGCTCCATTTTCAATTTGAGCATGCATTTTATTCATCGCGATTGCTGCAACAAACATAATTAAGATGGAGAATACTAGCTTTTTCATATTTTTTTGATTTTTTAGTTTTTACTGTTCGTTCAAATTTAGATCAAGAAAGATACCAAAAATTTTATTTAACACAATGTTAACTTCCTATTTCTGACTGATTGCATTCATTTTATATTCAATGAATTCATCAAAATTCATATCCAAATGCTTGATTCGATCTTTTATTCCGTCGCGTTTATCCTTTTCCATCGTTGGATTCTCCTTCAATAGTAAGTCATAATAATAACGCACTTTTTGTGTGTCTCTTGGCTGAATAAAAATATCATACGTACTACCCTGACTTTCTAAAACCATTGCTCTATTGATATAATCTGGATATTTATTCAACAAGGTATCCGCGTATTGCACAGCTTTAGCATGGATTCCCAACCCGGAATATTTCATGTGCACTTTATCCAAACATTCTGCGGAATACGTATCCTCCGGATAAGCATGGTAATATTCCAAAAGACGATTGATTAATTCAAAATGCGTCAAGTTTGGAATCTGTTTGATGGTATTCAAATTTGCTTGCAAACCACGCAAGGAATCCTCCATCAGCTTAATATTGGAAACCAACTCTTCTTTCGTCGGTTTATCTGAATTCGTGTCTGAATTGCCGCAGGAATATATCCCAACAAAAAGCGCAACTGCAATACATACTTTATTAAAATGCATAGTTTTATTCTTTAATTCTCTTTTCAATAAAATTATCTACCTCTTTTAACAACCGGAAATTTCATTTTGTAGTCCACTTTGACATCGCCTTTTGAAATATTCTGCAACCTTTTTGTCAACAATCTTCTTTTTAACGGGGATAAATGATCCGTAAATAAAATCCCATCAATATGGTCGTATTCGTGTTGAATGATTCGTGCAGCGTAGCCTTCAAATGCCTCTTCGTGAAAATTCCAATTTTCATCGTAGTAGGAAACTTGGATTTTTTCTTTTCGAAACACCTCTTCACGAATTTTTGGAATAGACAAGCATCCTTCGTGAAAACCCCATTCCTCGCCGCTTTC
>JBIKZR010000345.1:0-2851 GCA_044354635.1 Crocinitomicaceae bacterium
AAAGCGAAGTATTTAAGTAAGTCGAAAGTTTTAATGTCGTAAAGTCAATAGTCTTGAAATAGTTAAAAAACTATATAGAATCAGCCAATTACATTGAATTACATATTTTAAAATACGACTCTTTATTAAACGTACTACTCATAATAATTTATAAATCAAAAAAACAATGTTTAACTATTTTTAATTACATTAGCAATCTATAAATTTAAAAACCAAAAACTATGGAATCGCAAAAAGTAGACCTATTCATGATGATGAATGCAAAGCACTTCGAAAGCTATCATTTGTCAGCAATCAGAGAAAAATTATTAGAATTGGACGATGAAAGATGGCCAGCGGTTCAATCATTACAATTAAAAGACCCAACTACAAGCCTTATTATCTCAATTGTTGGAGGCGGAGCTTTAGGAATTGACCGTTTTTATATTGGAGATACTGGAATGGGAATCGGAAAACTATTAACTTGTGGTGGACTTGGGGTTTGGACAATCGTCGATTGGTTTCTAATAATGGGAGCTACACGTGAAAAAAACATGGAAACATTTCAAAACGCATTGTATTAAATAAATGTCTAGGAACAAGTTATATACCTTTGTTTTAATAGCTTGTGCCTCTGGGTTTATATACTTATTTTACAGCTTATTGTATTCCGAAAGCAGTCAGTATTCGGTTTGTATGATTAAGAATGTGACTGGATTTCCATGTCCTTCTTGCGGTACAACACGTGCGATACAACTACTCTTCAAAGGAAACTTTACCGATTCTCTTGTGATGAATCCTTTCGGAATGTTTGTAAGTAGCGGAATGCTATTTTTGCCTTTTTGGATTGTTATTGATTTACTTTCAAAAAAACAAACCTTATATACTTTTTACTATAAATTGGAATTCGTTTTAAAACAAAAAAAAATCGCAATTCCACTAATTATTCTAGTAATAATGAACTGGATTTGGAACATTTATAAAGGATTATGACAAAAGAAACAACCTTTGCCTACGCTCCCTCAGAACACGAAAAAGAAAAAGCATCCAACAGCTATTTAATGTCATTAGTGGCTGTAATTGCTGGATTGCCATTGCCAATTATCAATTTATTAGCCACATTTTTTTTCTATTTAGCCAATCGTAAAAGCACCTATTTTGTTCGTTGGCATTGTACTCAAGCACTACTTTCACAAGTAGTTTTATTGTTTGCCAATAGCTACAGTTTTTGGTGGACGGTTTCTATCATTTTTACAGACGAAAAAGTTTCTAACCACTATTTTGCCTATCTATTTACGGTAATCGCTTTCAATGTTTTAGAAATTATTTCAACTATTTATTGCGCTATTGAAACACGCAAAGGAAAACATGTCAACCTTTGGTTTTTTGGGAATGTGACTAACTTAATCTGTAAATCATAATGGTAAAGAAAATAATACTTCCAGGATTCATAATTCTAATTGCCTTTTTCGGACTGTTTTTAGCTTTGTCACAGGTGGATTTTGTTTCATACTTTCATGTAAAAGAAATACGAAGTTCCTCAGAAAATAAGATTGGAGATTTAATTTGGGAAGAAATATCATCAACAAGTGACGTGATTTCTAATGACTCAATTACAGAAACCTTAAATAAATTAATAGTCCCTATTTGTGAAAAAAACAACATCGAAAAAGATTCTTTAAAGATTCATATTGTAGTAAATGATGATATAAATGCCTTCGCATTACCCGATAATCACTTGGTTGTTTTTACTGGATTAATCAAAGAATGCAAAAATCAAGAAGCCTTGCAAGGGGTTTTAGGGCACGAAATTGCTCATATTGCGAACAATCACGTTATGAAAAAACTTTCTAAAGAAATTGGTTTGTCGGTTTTACTTTCTGCAACTACTGGCGGAAAAGGGAGCGCGGTTGTAAAAGAAATTCTAAAATCGTTATCATCATCCGCTTATGACAGAACTTTAGAAAAAGAAGCGGATATGGCGAGCGTCGATTATCTCTTGAAAGCAGATATTAACCCAGCGCCTTTTGCTGATTTTATGTTTGAATTGGCACAACAAAAAGACCTTTCCGACAGTTTATATTGGATTTCTTCCCACCCAGAATCTGAAGAACGCGCCAAGTATATTTTAGAGTATTTGAAAGATAAGAAGTATAAAAAAATCCAAACAATTTCAGAAATTAATTGGGATAATTATAAAAAATTGGTTTCCGAAAAAACAAAATAATTTATATTACAATCATAAATTAAATTTCTCCTTTTTCAGCTAATTTACGTTCTAATTCTGCCTGAAACTCCTCCATTACAGGTTTTACGGTACTGTCTGGAATGTCAGAAATCCTAATATACATTAATCCATCAACGGCATTATTAAACAAAGGATCAACGTTAAAGGCAACTACACGAGCATTTTGCTTGATGTACTTTTTTATTAAAACTGGCAATCTTAAAGAACCGGGTTCTAATTCATCAATTATTTTGTCAAATTTATTCAAATCTGATTCTGCTTCATTGAAAACAAAATCTTTATCGGCATCTTTCAGTTTTACTTTAAAGGCCTTTTTAGGATGAATATATTGAGCAATATAGGGATCGTAAAAATTGGATTTCATAAATTCAATCATCAACGATTTAGAAAAATCTGAAAATTGGTTGCTAATACTTACGCCCCCGAGTAAGAATTTATGTTCTGGAAAACGTAATGTTGTATGAATAATTCCTTTCCAAAGCAGGAAAAGGGGCATAGGTTTTTGTTGGTATTCTTTAATAATAAAGGCACGACCCATTTCTATGGATTTGTGCATCATGTCGTGCAATTCAGGTTCAAATCGGAAAAGTTCGTTCAAATAGAACCCATTCATTCCATATTTTG
>JBIKZR010000059.1:0-8681 GCA_044354635.1 Crocinitomicaceae bacterium
TTCCAACGGAATGGAAAATGGAACTGGCGTATCGATAGAAGCGATTCTTTTTACTGGCGCATCGAGATCTGAAAAACAATTTTCTGTTATCAAAGCAGCAATTTCGCCACCAATTCCTCCAGTCATACAATCTTCATGTAAAACGATAACCTTTCCTGTTTTCCGCACTGCGCTATAGATTGCTGCTGTGTCTAAAGGAAGTAATGTTCTCAAATCGACAATTTCAGCAGATAATTCAGGATGTTGCGCCATCGCTTCTGTTGCCCAATGTACGCCTAATCCGTAAGTAATAATCGTTAAATCTTTTCCTTCCGCTACAGTTCTTGCTTTTCCAATTTCAACCGTATAGTATTCGTTCGGAACTTCTTCCTTCAAACTTCTGTACAAATATTTATGTTCAAAAACCAAGACAGGATTTGGATCTTCAATTGCGGCATTCAAAAGGCCTTTTGCATCATACGGCGTTGAAGCGTAAACCACTTTTAATCCAGGAGTGTGCACGAACCACGCTTCGTTACTTTGCGAATGAAATGGACCTGCAGCTGTTCCTGCGCCCGTTGGCATTCGAACCACAACATCGGCATTTTGTCCCCAGCGCCAATGAATTTTAGCCAAATTATTAACAATTTGATTAAAACCACACGTTACAAAATCGGCAAATTGCATTTCAACAATTGCTTTCATGCCGGAGATGGACAAACCTAGTCCAGCGCCAACAATAGCAGATTCACAGATTGGTGTATTTCTAACCCTTCCTTTTCCGAATTGTTCAACAAATCCTTCGGTAACTTTAAATGCACCACCATATTCCGCAATATCTTGTCCCATGATTACTAAATCTGGGTATTTCTCCATCGATTGGCGCAAAGCATCTTGAATGGCATCGATAAAGCGCTTTTCCGTTTTTTCTCCAACTGCGGGAATAACCTCTTGTTTAAAAGGAGCGTATACATCTGAAAGCTCGAGTTCCATGGAAGCTTCAATTGAGTTTTCAGAATTTGCAGCATCAAATCCAGTTTGAATCTCTTCTTTAATTTCCGTTCGAATAGTTTCGCAATTTTCTTTAGTTAAAACTCCGATTTCTTTCAAATACCATTCAAAATTATCAATCGGATCTTGTTTAGACCATTCCTCCTGTAAACCTTCCGGATAATATTTCGTTCCCGAAGCTTCTTCGTGTCCCCGCATTCTGAACGTCATCAATTCCAGTAAAAAAGGTCTTGGATTCTCGCGAATATCTTCGTTGATTTTTCGAACAGCTCGAATAACATCCAGGATATTATTGCCATTTACCTGAACGGCTTCCATTCCATAACCAATACCTTTATCGATAAATTGTTTGCATCGAAATTGCTCGGAAGAAGGAGTTGAAAGTCCCCAACAGTTGTTTTCCACTGCAAAAATCACAGGAAGATCCCAAACAGCAGCAACGTTCAGTGATTCATGAAAATCTCCTTCTGAAGCGCCACCATCGCCAGTAAACACGATGGTAGATTTTTTCTCGTTCTTTAATTTTGCTGCTAATGCAATTCCGTCTGCGATACCAAGTTGTGGACCCAGATGCGAAATCATTCCAACAATTTTATATTCTTGCGTTCCAAAGTGAAACGAACGATCACGACCTTTTGTAAAACCGGACATTTTTCCTTGAAATTGCGCAAATAAACGCTGCAAAGGAATCCCCCTTGTGGTAAAAACCCCCAAGTTTCGGTGCATCGGTAAAATATACTCATCCGAATGCATTGCATAGGCGCAACCAACCGAAATTCCTTCTTGTCCCCATCCGGAAAACCACTTGGTGATTTTTCCTTGACGCAGAAGAATAAGCATCTTTTCCTCGATTAAACGCGGTTTGATAAGTGTTTTATAGATTGTTAACAGCTCCGCGTCATCAAATCCGTCGCGGTTAAAATCGATGTATCTTTTTTCTAAAACTTGCATTATTTACTGATTGAAATTGGAGCTGCAAAATTAATCGAATTTGTGTCAGAAAACAGCAAAACAGCTTAAATATTTACCGCATAAAAAAAGGCTGATCTGGAAAGACCAACCTTTTAAAATCTATTTTTTTTGATTATACCAATCCTTGGTCAATCATAGAATCTGCAACTTTCACAAAACCTGCGATGTTCGCACCTTTTACGTAATCCACATTTCCGTTTGCGTCCTTACCATATTTTACACATGCTTCGTGAATAGAAACCATGATTGCGTGTAATTTGGAATCCACTTCTTCTGCTGTCCAAGACATACGTAAAGAGTTTTGAGACATTTCCAATCCGGAAGTTGCAACACCACCAGCATTCGATGCTTTTCCTGGAGAGAATAAAGTATTCGCAGCTTGGAACGCTGAAATTGCTTCTGGTGTAGAAGGCATGTTTGCACCTTCTGCAACACATTTAACGCCATTTGCGATTAAAACTTTCGCTTCGTCGCCATTTAACTCATTTTGCGTAGCACAAGGCAAAGCGATATCCACTTTCACTTCCCAAGGGCGTTTTCCAGCTACAAATTTTGCAGTTGGATATTTTGTAGTGTATTCAGAGATTCTTCCTCTTTTAACATTTTTCAGTTCCATTACGAATGCCAATTTCTCTGCATCGATTCCAGCTTCGTCGAAAATATATCCTTCAGAATCGGATAGCGTAACAACTTTAGCACCTAGCTGCGTTGCTTTTTCGCATGCGTACTGAGCAACATTTCCAGAACCGGAAACTGCAACAACCTTTCCTTGAAAAGAATCGCCTTTTGTAGCAAGCATTTCCTTTGCAAAATATACCGTTCCATAACCAGTTGCTTCTGGACGAATTAAGGATCCACCCCAATTACGTGCTTTTCCAGTTAATACACCTGTAAATTCATTACGAATTCTCTTATATTGTCCAAACATGTAACCAATCTCACGACCACCAACACCGATATCCCCAGCTGGAACATCTGTATCCGCTCCGATATGACGAGAAAGTTCCGTCATGAAAGATTGACAAAATTTCATTACTTCGTTATCTGACTTTCCTTTTGGATCGAAATCAGAACCACCTTTTCCACCGCCCATTGGCAATGTAGTAAGAGAGTTTTTGAAAACTTGCTCAAATCCCAAGAATTTAAGAATAGATAAATTCACAGAAGGATGGAAACGCAAACCACCTTTGTAAGGTCCGATCGCAGAATTGAATTCCACACGGTAACCTCTATTTACCTGAATTTCTCCTTTATCATCCAACCATGGAACACGGAAGATGATTGTTCTTTCCGGCTCTACCATACGGTCTAAAATCTTAGCCGCTTTATATTTCGGATTTTCTTCAATCACAGGAATAACAGCTTCTGCAACTTCGTGCACCGCTTGAATAAATTCTTTCTCGTGACCATTTGTCGCCTTCACTTTTTCCATGAATGCATCAATTTCTGCTTGATAATTATTTGCCATTACTCATCTGTTTATTTAAACTCTGTACAAATGTAAATATTTTTTAAAGGAAAAATTTGAAATCCTGAAATAATGTTATTATCGATGAAAAGTCCAAAACACTCATCAGAAACATCTATTTAGTCATTTTACAGGCGTAAAAAAATATAGTTCGATCCTGCTTGCATGTAAATAAAGCAACTTTGCTTAAATTTGAGCGTCTAAAAACAAACATTCCAAATAAAAATGAAAAATATTCTATTTACAATAAGCACAATTTTAGTTTCATTTCAATCCTACGCGCAAGTTGAACTTTGTTTGGGTGATGATGCAACAGTATGCCAAGGACAAACGGTCGAGATTACCAATTGCGGTCCTTCAGGTGGAACTGTGTCGAATGGAATTGTATTAAATAACCCAACCACTATCCCGCAATTATGGGATGATTCATGGTCTGGAGTTATTCCAATTGGTTTCAATTTCAATTTCTACGGAACAAATTACTCGCAATGTGTTATTGGCTCCAATGGATTGGTAAGTTTCAATACTGGTTTTGCGAATGGCGGATGTCCTTGGGCTCTTGTAGGGCAAGGAACACTCCCAAGTGGTAATTTAACTGCAACACGAAATTCAGCCATGTTGTTTTATTCCGATATTAATCCATCTCAAGCACCAATAGGACCTATTAAATACCAAACAATTGGAACTGCACCGAATAGAATGTTTGTTGTATTGTACGAAAGCGTAAATGCATTTCAATGTGCCAATACATGCTATTATGGCGCTTTGATTTTTTATGAGACTTCCAATAAAGTTGAAATGATGATTGGTCAAAAGCCAGCTTGCAGCTGGAATGGAGGTTTGGCGATTCAAGGCGTTAATAGCCCTTCCGGAGCAACTGCAACAATTACTCCAGGTAGAAACAATTCCGTTTGGACAGCAAATCAGGATGGAAGAAGATTTACACCAACATCCCCAACTAATACAGCTTCTTATGCCGTTTCAACCATACAATATGTAACTGTAACTTCTTCAACAGCTTCTAACGTCCAATGGGCAAATACGGCAAATGCCACAACAGTGCCGTATAACAACGGCGTATTAAATGTTACAACAATTCTTCCTGGAACAACAGGTTATTATCTAACTGCAACGGCTTGTAATGCATCTGTAGGTGGATTGAGTGATACAACTTGGATTACCCGAGTAAGTTCAACGGTAACCGCAACTTCTACTCCTGACATTTGTAGTTCAGGAATTGGAACAGTGACAGCAAATCCTGGATTGGGAGTAGCACCTTTCACGTTTAACTGGCCAGCTTTAGGATCAACTAATCAAACAGTAACTGGCGTTGGCGGTGGAGCATACATCGTGCAAATGGTTGATGCAAATGGATGTGCTTCATCCACAAATGTGATTGTTGGAAATACGCCGGCATCTTTTACTGGAGCGACAACAGTTGTTTCTTGTCCGGGTGGTTCAAACGGAACTGCAACAGCAACGATGACACCGCCACTTGGAACCGTTTCTTATTTATGGAACGATCCTGCGCAGCAAACAACAGCAACAGCAACAGGATTAGCAGCAGGAACATACAGCTGTACCGTGACGTCTACAATTGGTTGTTTTGGAACTGTAAATGTTACCGTGACAGAGATTCCGGGAATGATTGCAACCGTCGCAACCCAAACGGATGTGACATGTAACTCGGATAACGACGGAATTTTAATTTACACAATAACTCAAGGAACAGCACCTTACACATATCTTTGGGATAATTCAGTTTCAACTACCAATTCCGCTACGGATCTTTTTGCAGGAGTGCACATTCTTACTATTACCGATGCAAATGGCTGTGTTATAACTGCAACGGAAACAATTGATGAGCCAGATCCATTAACAATAACAACACTAACGCCAGATACTCAAATCTGTCCAGAAGACGATATTCAATTGGATGTTACAGGAAGTGGTGGTTCGTCTGCTTATACGTATACTTGGAGCGAAAATGGAATTATCATTGGTACAGGACCATCAATTATTGTTGATCCGTTAAATTCAAACACGATTTACTGTGTTGAATTATCTGAATTATGTGGATCTCCTACAACAACGGAATGCACAGAGATTGTTTTTCCAATTCGAATTGTTCCAAATATCACTCCTAACAAACTAGAAGATTGTACACCAGCTATTTTTGAGTTTGAGAACAGCTCTTCCAATGGTTCTGAGATTGCAACAACGTATTTCGAATTTTCGAATGGTAGCAATTACATGGAAATTGGAGCCGATTCAACTTCAAGCTTATTCATCATTCCGAGCATGTATTCTGCAAATATGACTGTCACTTCCATTTACGGGTGTGTTTACACTCGTTCATTTGTTGATTTGATTGAGGTAAAACCATTGCCAACGGCAGATTTTACATTTTCTTCGAATCCTGCATCGTTCTTTGAAACTACTATTCAGTTACAAGACCGTTCCACGGCAGATGTTGTAGATTGGTATTGGTTGAGTCCAGGTTCAATTCCTGCTTACAGCGATTCAAAAAACCCAAACTTTACTTTCCCGGAAGGCGATGTTGGTGACTATCCAGTAACATTAGTTGTAACGACTGATAATGGTTGTACAGATACGTTAACGATGATTATGCATATTGTACAAGATGTGATTTTTTATTCTCCAAATACGTTCACACCAGATGGAGATGAGCACAATCAGTCGTGGGGAATTTATGTTGAAGGGATAGATATTTACGATTTCAATTTATACATTTTCAACCGTTGGGGAGAAATGATTTGGGAGTCTCACGATGTCAATGCAAAATGGGACGGAACGTATAACGGCAAGATCGTTTCAGCTGGAACGTATGTTTGGAAAGCCGATGCGAAGGACATGTTGAACGATGGGAAGCACGAATTTAATGGCTACATCAACGTTCTCAGATAGACTTATTTTAAACTAATTATTTTTGAAAGGGAGAATAAATTCTCCCTTTTTTTTATGTCTTTTAGGCTAGATTCTTGACCAGTTACAAAAAATGTAGTAAGTTTGACTAAATCTGTACGAATGAAAAAAATCTTATTTCCTTTGCTTATTGGGGCTATTGCTTCCATAACTCATTCTTGTGACGTTCTTAGTGAAGCCGCTTCCTTAGTTCCTTCTACGCCTGTTGTAACAAAACCGCAATTAACTAATTCAGAAGTTATCTCAGGGCTAAAAGAAGCTTTGAATGTGGGAATAAATAATTCTGTCAATTTAACGTCTGTAACCGACGGATTTTTAGGGAATCCTTCCATTCGTCTGCCATTTCCTGAAGACGCTATGAAAGTGAAGCAAAAAGCTTTAGACTGGGGATTATCCGGACAAGTAGACAAATTTGAAACGACCTTGAACCGTGCAGCAGAAGAGGCAACAAAAGAAGCTTTACCAATTTTTAAAGATGCAATCTTGAATATGACGATTTCGGATGGCTTTGCGATTTTGAATGGCGGAGATGGTGCGGCGACGAAATATTTGAAGAATACGACAACCTCAAAATTGGTTACTGCTTTCTCTCCTAAAGTGGAAGCTGCGATTGCAAAAGTTAAACTAACAGAATATTGGAATCCATTAATCACGAAATACAACAGCGCCATGACGTTAACGGGTGGCGAGAAGTTGAATCCTGATTTAAATAAATATGTAACGGAAAAAGCGATTGCTGGCTTGTTTTTAATGGTTGAAAAAGAAGAGAATAAAATCCGGAAAGATCCAATGGCTCGCGTAAATTCAATTCTTCAAAAAGTCTTCGGAAGTATTTCTTCTAATTAAAAAAAATAAAAATCGGGAAGTGTTGTTCGTATAAATGGCACTTTTTTTTTAGTGTCAGCATATGTATTTTGCCCCATCAGAGCTTGTTCTAAATTCCAAAAATCAGGTTTACCACCTCGGTTTATCGCCTGAAAATATTTCAGACAAAATAATTCTTGTTGGGGATCAAGACCGTGTTGCATTAGTTTCCAATTTTTTTGATACGATTGAGCATCGCTCGCAGCATCGCGAATTTGTTTGCCATACCGGAACGCATCAGGGCAAACGAATCAGTGTGATTTCAACGGGAATAGGAACCGACAACATTGATATTACCCTAAATGAACTCGATGCTTTGGTCAATATTGATTTATTCAAAAGAGAAGAAAAAGCACACAAAAAAGCTTTAACAATTATCCGGATTGGAACGTGTGGAATTCTACAACCTGAAATTCCAATTCATTCCTATATCGTTTCTTCGCACGCTTTTGGACTGGATAACATTGCACATTTTTATGCTGTAAACTTCTCGGAAGAAGAAATAAACCTTGAAAATGCAATTAACCAACATTTGTGTTTACCGGAAAAGATTCAACCTTATTTAATTGGAGCATCGAAAGAACTAACAGCCAAATTGGAATCAACGCGAACATTTACAGGAATAACGGTAACTAGTAGTGGCTTTTATGGTCCGCAGGGAAGGCAATTGAGACTTCAAAACACGGTTCCTGAAATGAATGAAAAATTGACATCCTTTGCTTTTAACGGTCAAAAGATCACCAATTTTGAAATGGAAAGTTCTGCTATTTTCGCTTTGGGTAAATCCCTTGGGCATTCCTGTGCCACTATCTGTTTAGGTGTTGCAAATCGTCCAAATATGTTATTTTCAGAAGGTTTCAATCGGGAAATGAATGAATTGATTGAATATGTTTTAGACCGTATTTAATAACCTCAGATTATCTCAAGCTAATACTATTTCTCCGGACGATAAATACTGTATTTTCCTTTATAAATTGTGGAGAAGACAAGTGGGCTTTTCCCAACTTTTTTTCCACTAAATCCGGTATTTTGGTGTGCTAAAACAACTTCATCAGCATTTTTTACGGCAAAAATTATAGCGGTGTGATGCTTCATGTCCTCCGTAAAGGTTTGTTTTCCTATGGAATAGCTCAATTTCACATTTTTAAATTGAATAATATCTCCAGGTTGAATACATTCGCCGGGCAACAATTTCCTGCCGTAAACGTAGGCACTATCCCATTTTGCACCAACTTTATTCAATGCATAACTTGCAAGATCCCAACATTCGCCACGACCAACTTTTTTGTTTAGTTGGGAGGTAACATAGGAAAGAATCTCATTATTTAAAGGAGAAATCGAATCGCATTGTGCGCTAAAATTCATCCAAAAAAAAGCAAAAACAGCAATTAAATTATACCTCATGAACTACTAACGAAAAAACAAAAAAACATCACACATT